>JAXJPK010000181.1:0-15670 GCA_036311705.1 Clostridia bacterium | reverse complement strand
TTATACCATTAAGGGTCTGCCTTGTTTTCATTATATCTAAATCGTAATCGGGTTTCACTCCGAATATATCAAGCACCTGGTCGAGCATCTCTCTATGCTGTGCCGTTACACACACAATAGGTGTGATGTTCTCGTACTTTTGAAGCTCAAGCACTAACGGGCACATCTTAATTGCCTCGGGGCGTGTACCGAACACCGCCATAACCTTAATGTTCTCCATATTAGTCTCCTTTTTCATCGTCTGTATCGGACTTGTGAATATAGCTGTTTTTCCCAAGCATTGTTGCAATCAAAATAAATATCAAAACGCATATCAAGAGCAGCATTGCTCGCAAAAATCTCTGTTCTGCAAGCAGTATTGAGGTTATTCCCAAAACACCGCTTATTGCATACAGAATAAACACTGTCTGTTTCTGTGAAAATCCCATATCATATAATCTATGATGCAAATGACCTCTGTCTGCTGTCATCGGGTTTTTACCTGTCAAAACTCGTCTTAACATTGCAAAAAGTGCATCGAAAAGCGGTAAACCAAGCATTATAAGCGGAACTGCAAACGATATAACCGCATAGCTCTTAAACATTCCCTGAACGGATAAAACCGAAAGCATATATCCCAAAAACATTGAGCCTGTATCACCCATAAATATCTTTGCAGGATTAAAGTTGAACGGCAAAAATCCGAAGCATGAGCCCATTATTGCAATACCCATTAAAGCTATTCCGTATTCATGATATGTTATTGCAATAAACACCAACGACATAGACATTATCGCCGATACTCCTGCGGCAAGTCCGTCCAGACCATCGATAAAATTTACGGCATTTGTCATAAACACAATCCATAATACAGTTATTACAACCGATGCCCACACCGGCAAAACAAGGTATGGCGACTCGCTGAACACATTCGGGTTTGAGAATACGGATATTCTTATATCTCCGAACAATACTACCACGAGTGCTGCCGCAATCTGTACCACAAATTTCAGTTTTGCATCAAGCTCCTTGCAGTCATCAATAACGCCTAAAACACCTAATATGCCCGCACCGATTAGAATGGAAGCAAATTCCTTTGTCCAAACATCATTGAAGCTTATTACAGCTACCATAAATCCGAAGATTATTGCAAGCCCTCCTACTCTCGGCGTAGGTCTTTTATGAACTCGGCGTTTGTCCTTCGGGACATCAACCGCCCCGATTTTATATGCAAATCTACGCACAAGCGGCGTTGTACCAAATGTAAATATAAATGAAATTATAAACGCAAATATCATATTTGCATAGCTCATTATTGTCATCCTTTCGTAATCCGAAAACCGGGTCAGTCGATTATAAAACCAACCTTTTTATAAACCTTTTTAAGTGTTCGCTGTGCAAGTCTGTATGATGACTCGGCTCCGTTTTTGTATATACTCTGAAGATATGCCTTGTCCTTGATTATTCTGTCATATTCCTCTCTGATTGGACGGATAGCCTCAACAACCGCGTCTGCAACAGCAGTTTTGAATACGCCGTAGCCCTGACCGCAAAAATCTTTTGCAACAGTCTCGGGAGTTTTATCCGTCATAACCGCCATAATACTCAATAGGTTGTTTATGCCTGCCTTTCCCTCATCATCAGGTCTGTATTCTATTATGCCCTCGCTGTCTGTTACAGCACTCTTAATTTTCTTGGTAATAACATTAAAATCGTCCATCATAGAAATAAATGACTTGGGGTTCGGGTCAGACTTTGACATTTTCTTTTTCGGCTCTTGCAGACTCATTATCTTTGCACCCGATTTAACTAAAAGTCCCTCGGGTATTTTGAACACATCACCGTAAAGTGCATTAAATCTTTGAGCCACATCACGGCATATTTCTATATGCTGAAGCTGGTCTTTGCCAACGGGTACAAAATCTGTTTGGTAAAGCAATATGTCCGATGCCATAAGTACAGGATATGTAAAAAGTCCTGCATTGATATTATCGGCGTGGCGTGCACTCTTGTCCTTGAACTGCGTCATTCTTTGCAGCTCGCCCATATATGTGTAGCAATTAAGTACCCACGCAAGCTCGGCGTGTGCACTGTTCTGCGACTGAATAAAAAGTGTGCATTTTTCGGGGTCGATACCACACGCAATGTATAGTGCCAACAATTCAAGTGTACGCTTTCTTAATTCTGCAGGCGTCTGACGAACTGTTATTGTATGCAAATCCATCATTGCAAAAATACACTCGTAGTCCTCCTGCAATCTTACCCAGTTCTTTATTGCACCCAAATAATTGCCCAATGTGATATTTCCCGACGGCTGTACGCCCGAGAATATCCTCTTTTTAGGCTCCTGTTTAATCTCTTCCATTATAGTCTTCAATCTCCTTTTACAGTAACTCGCTTAGGACCTCACCCAAACGCTTTACTCCCTCTTTTATATCCTCAAGCTTTGCCGACGAATAATTCAGTCTGAACTGATTTGACGGCAAATTCTGGTCTATGGCAAAATTCGAGCCCGGCACAATCGCAACCTTTTTCTCAAGGCATTTTTCCACAAGCTCCGAAACATCCGAAATTGTCGGGCATTTGCACCACAGAAATATACCGCCGTCGGGTACAGTCCATATAACCTTGCCCTTTGGGAAGTATTCCTCCATAGCCGCTATCATACAATCGCACTTTTCCTTATAAAGCTTGCGATTTTTCTCAATATAGGTGTCAATGTTATACTTTTTCATAAACTGAACACACATAAGCTGCGTCATCATAGGCGTGTGAACATCATTCACCTGCTTTAGCATTTCAACCTTTCCCAGGATAGGTGCAGGGCCTATCACATAGCCCAAACGCATACCTGGTGACAATATTTTCGAGAATGAGCCACAGTATATCACTCTGTTTTCCGTATCCAACGATTTAAGTGTTGCGACATCCTCGCCATTAAATCTCAAATCACCGTACGGGTTATCCTCAAGAATGAGTACATTGTACCGATTTGCAAGCTCTATCAACCTTTTTCTCTTTTCAAGGCTCATAGTTGTACCTGTCGGGTTCTGGAATGTGGGAATGGTATAAATGAACTTTGCATCAGTATTTTCTTTCAGTACAGCTTCAAGCATATCAATATTCATTCCGTCCGACTCAACATCTACGCCTATAAGAGAACATTCATATGAACGAAAAGCATTAAGACTTCCGATAAAGCTGGGATTTTCCACGATAACCTTGTCGCCCTTATTGAGTATCGCTTTCGCTGTTAGGTCTATTCCCTGGTTTGCACCCGTAGTTATGATGACTTCATCGCCTGCACTGTACGCACCGGCTTTTTCAGCTCGTTTTATTGCACATTCCTTCATTTTCGGGTGGCCGTCTGTTGTTCCGTACTGCAATGCTGCAACGGGATTTGTCATAAGTATTTTTCCTGCGATTTTGGAGAGTTCATCTGCCGGGAACAGCTCCGATGCAGGATTTCCGCCTGCAAGGGATATAATTTCGGGGTCTGCCATACGCTTAAACATCTCTCTGATTGCCGACCCTTTCATTGGCTTTACTCTGTCCGAATAAAACTCGCTGTAATCTATCATCTGTATCGTCTCCTTATTTGTTAATCTTGCTCCAGGAATCCTTTAATCCAACAGTCCTGTTGAATACAAGCTTATCCTCGGTTGAGCACTTATCAACGCAGAAATAGCCCTGACGCATAAACTGGAACTTGTCGCCCGGCTTCGCCGTTTTCAGTCCGCTTTCAACCTTGGCATTGGGCATAATAATCTCGCTGTCCGGATTTAAATTATCGGTAAAGCTTCCCACACCCGTTTCATCAGACGGGTTTGAAACATTAAACAATCTATCGTATAATCTCACTTCTGCATCTAAAGCGTGTGCCGCACTTACAAAATGGATTGTACCCTTAACCTTACGCTTATCCTCTGTATCTCCACCCTTTGAATCGGGGGCATAATCACAATGCACAACGGTAACATTACCGTCAGCATCCTTTTCACAGCCTGTCGCAGTTACATAATATGCACCCTTTAGACGGATTTCTCTGCCCGGTACCATTCTCTTGTACTTGTTCGGTGCTTCCTCACGGAAATCCTCACGCTCTATATACAAATACTTCGAGAATTCGACCTCACGCATACCCATTGACGGGTCCTCGGGGTTAACCTCAACCTCAAACTTCTCTACAAGGTCCTCGGGATAGTTATCCACCACAAGCTTTATGGGGTCAAGCACCGCCATAGCTCTCGGGGCACGCTTGTTCAAATCCTCTCTGATGCACGCTTCAAGCATAGCGAAGTCGATAACGCTGTTCGATTTCGCAACGCCTATACGCTCGCAGAAATCACGGATTGATTCGGGCGTATAGCCTCGTCTTCTCATTCCGCACAAGGTTGACATTCTCGGATCATCCCAACCGTCAACAATACCCTCCGTTACAAGCTTTAAGCAGCGACGCTTTGATGTTAGCGTGTAATTAAGATTCATTCTTGCAAACTCTATCTGTCTTGACGGCTGATCATAGCCAACCTCTCTTAAAACCCAGTCATACAGCGGTCGGTGGTCCTCAAACTCCAACGAACATAATGAATGGGTAACACCCTCTACGGTATCCGAAATCGGATGTGCAAAATCGTACATCGGATATACACACCACTTATCGCCTGTGCGATGATGGTGTGCACGCATAATTCTGTATATTACAGGGTCACGCATATTTAAATTCGGTGATGCCATATCAATCTTGGCACGAAGAACCTTTGAGCCGTCAGGGAACTCACCGTTTGTCATTCTCTCAAACAAATCAAGGTTTTCCTCGATAGAACGGTCACGATACGGGCTGTTTTTACCTGGCTCTGTGAGTGTTCCTCTATATTCTCTGATTTCATCAGCACTCAAATCACACACGAACGCCTTTCCCTTTTTAATAAGCTCTATTGCGGCTCTATGAATTTCATCAAAGTAGTCTGACGCATACAGCACCTTATTCCATTCAAATCCGAGCCATTTTATATCCTCCATTATCGAGTCAACATACTCAACATCCTCTTTTGTCGGGTTTGTATCGTCAAGTCGGAGATTACACTCGCCATTGTACTGCTGTGCCATACCAAAATCAATGCATATGGCCTTTGCGTGACCGATATGCAAATAGCCGTTCGGTTCCGGCGGAAATCTCGTCTGGACATGGTCATAATGTCCCTCCGCCAAATCCTTATCTATTGCTTCCTGAATAAAATGTCTTGAATATACTTCTTCCATCTAAATACGCTCCGTTAATTATATTTTATCTATTGCAGTATTAATACGCTCTCTAACCTTGTCCTCGCCCAGCGTCTGCATTATTGAATACAAATCGGGTGTGTTAAGTCTGCCCGTAACGGCAACTCTTATAACGCCCGCAACATCGCCTGCGTGTCCCTTAAACGAATCAGGGTCCGCCTTGTAGTCCTTGGGGGATTTTGCATATCCCAAGCTCTCTGCCGCCGCCTGCACTGTCGGGAACCATTCTGATGCATCTCCATTGTGGTCATAAACCTCAAGGTAGTGCTTTAATATTTCACGCTTGTCATCATCTGACACATTTTCAGCCCAGAGAAGGACTCCGTCAAACAATTCATCATAGAAATATGCAATATAGTCCTTAACCTCCGACCATTTGCCAATGTCTTTTCTCGGCTTTTTATTGCCACGCTCGATTGAGAAAATGCTCTTTGCATAATCCGTATCACGCTGTATTAAGCCGTAAAGCTCTGAATCATACTCGTTCGCCCATTGGCTAACAGCATCAAACACTTCCTCGGTATTCATAGTCGAGATGTATGTTTTTGATATATCATGAAGCTTTACCATATCAAACAAAGCCCCTGCTTTACTCATCTTTGAAAGCTTGAAATCAAACTTGTCTATGCTTTCCGTCTTATTCGCGCGCCGCCAATCCTCAAAGTTTGAATTAGCAATAGTCATAAGATATTCATTTACCGCACCTGCGGGATATCCTGCCTCTGCATAGAAGCTTACCGCTGCTTCGGGGTCCTTACGCTTTGAAAGCTTTCTCTTTCCGCCCGTTTCCGAATCCTCTTTCATAATCGGTGCAATGTGTGCGTACTTCGGCGGCTTGAATCCCAAAACATAGAATAACTGCAAATGAATGGGCACAGATGAAAGCCACTCATCACCCCTTGTCACATGAGTTGTGTGCATAAGGTGGTCATCAACCGCATGGGCAAAGTGATATGTCGGTGTTCCGTCTTTTTTAAGTAAAACTATGTCCAATATATTTTCGGGCATCTCAACCTTGCCCTTAACCTCATCTTTGAACGATATTCTCCCGTCGGGCTTTCCTGGTGATTTTAAACGAACTACATATTCATCGCCACGCGCAATTCTTTCCTCAGCCTCACTAACGGTTATATCACGATATTTTGCATATTTTCCGTATATACCGGGTAGCTCCTTGTTTGCCTCCTGCGCCTCTCTGACCTTTGCGATTTCGTCCTCGGTCATAAAACACGGGTATGCCAAGCCCCTCTCAACAAGCGACTTTACATATGTTTGGTAGATATCAGTCCTTTTGCTTTGCGTGTACGGACCATAGTTTCCCGATTCCTCTGTTTCGTTCATAGCCCCCTCATCGGGAAAAATGCCGAAATCTCTCAATCCGTTTACCATTCCGATAACGCCGTTTTCAACCTCTCGTTTCTTGTCGGTGTCCTCTATACGCAAATAGAATATGCCGTCCTCTCCTGCTGTCTTTGCCGCAACAAATGCCGCAAACAAGCTGCCAAAATGCAAAAATCCTGTCGGTGACGGTGCAAATCGGGTAACTCTTGCTCCCTCTTTTAACTCCCTTGCAGGATATATTTCCTCGTAGTATGCTACCGTCTTTTCAATTGACGGGAACAGCAACTCTGCCATTTTCAAATTATCCATATATACTAAATCCTTCCTGGTTTTATTGCCGAATATAGCTATTTTATTATATTATAACGCATTATGGCAGAAATATCAAGTATAAATCATATGTTTTTTATTTGAAATAAAAAAATAAGGTTTTTTTTCAAAAAACACCTTGATTTTTACAGCTTATTCTGTTATAATAACATATGTTTGAAAACCCAATAATGCGGATATGGCGGAATTGGCAGACGCGTACGGTTCAGGTCCGTATGAAAGCAATTTCATGCAGGTTCGACCCCTGTTATCCGCACCATACAGTAAAAACAACTACGGTACAGACCTCGCACCGTAGTTGTTTTTTTATTTATCTTACATATTCTGCCGTAATCCATGCATATCCGCCACGCCATGATATTTCAGCTCTGTTATTTCTGATTACACCGGTAGGATACACTATTGTTCCGTTCGGAATTGTAGTGTAATACTCATCCCCCGAAGCATTAACCCAAACATAAACATTTCCCGCAGATGCTCCCTGAATACGCCAATTATTTGTGTCTGTGCTTGTGTAACCGCTGCTCAAATATTTTGAAGTTATCCAGCCATATCTCCCATTCCATTTAACAAGAGTACGACCATTCGATTTTTGCCCTGTTGTAGATACAGCTGTTCCGTTGGGGAGTGTACCACCGCTGCTATTATCATCTGCATTGTTCCAAAAATACGCATTACCCGTCTCCGCACCTGCTATATATGCAGGACTCAAGCTGTTGTCATATTGACTGTAATCAGTGATGTCGGTATATGTACCAAATCCCCCTACACCGGGTTTTCCTAATAAATCACCCTGGAGTTTATCATATTCTTTTCTTTGATTTTCAGTCAAAGACGCATAATCAATTCCACTTAATTTATTGTATGCACCACTATAATCTTTATTATTGTATCTTATTTTCACATCATCAAGCTCTGCTTTCACCCTATCATAAGAACCGATTCTATCCTTCAAAATCTCAATGTCGGTTGCCATTTTCAAATCTGAATAATCAACAATTTGAGCGATTTTATCTCTTGCCGAGTCAATTTTATCACTTTCATATAATGTCAATGCGGAATTATACAGATTAAGAACTTCTGCCATATGTGTGAACTTCTTATCCTTGACACCGTTGCCAATTGCTATAGCACATTGCTCCGCCGCCTCTGTATATGAGCCCGCCTCAACAAGCTTCTCGGCAACCTCCATAGCCGTTCTGCCCTTTCTTGTTGCACAACCCGAAACCAAGCATATTGACAATACTAATGAAATAATTAAGCTAATCCTCTCTTTCATACTTTTCCTCCGTAATTCATTTTATAATTGACAAAATGTACCATCCATATACCACACCAACGGTTTATAGGTATATTTTATATAATTATACCATAGGTAGATTATATTGTCAATTATTGTCAATAAACTCATTAGTTTCTATAATTATCCCAATTTAAAACAAAAATACTGAATATCATTTACGATGCTCCGAACGGCTATATGCCACCTATAAACACATTTTTACCTTTGCAAACACCTCGCTAATATTTTATCTAAGCTTTGCACTCAAATAATCCATGTTTGTTACAGTAGTAATAAATCTTGCCGCCATACATTTTAGGGAATCTGACAGATGACCCCTGTTCGGGATATAAATGTACGGTTAAAACTCTGTCAAATCAAGTCTAGGGACAGTTTTAAGTCAAAAAAATAACAATGGGTGAGGAATTACATCCCCACCCACAAAATAGGCTTCTATCGTTCCACCTTTGTTATTTTTGGAAAATAACGGTAACACTTGTTCCTTTACCCTCTGTACTCTCAAGCGAAATCTCTGCATCGTGATATGCAGCTCCATGCTTTACGATTGCAAGTCCGAGACCTGTACCCCCGACAAGCTTCGAATGGCTTTTATCCACACGATAAAAGCGTTCAAACACTCTGCTTTGCTCTCCTTTGGGAATACCTATACCCGTATCTCTGACGGTTAAATTTACTTTGCTGTCCGTTGTGTTGATAATAACATCAACCACTCCGTTTTCCTTATTGTACTTTATGGCATTGTCGCAAAGATTATAAATCATTTCATCAAGAATTTTCTTTGTGCCGTACACATACGCAGTATCTCCAATAATATTCAAAGTGATGTTCCGCTTGTTCGCAACAGGTGTAAGTCTTTTTAAAATATCCTTTGCAAGTTCGCAGATGTCAACATTTTCTTTCTCAAAAGGCACTACGCCTTCGTCAAGCTCGGATATTTTAATTATGTCGCTGACAAGGTTAATAAGCCTTTGCGCTTCATCGTAAATTGAAGTGGAAAAATCAACAACTGTTTCTTCCGGCATTCCGCCCGCTTTCATCATCTCGGCAAAGCCTGAAATTGAAGTAAGCGGTGTTTTGAGTTCATGAGAAACATTTGATGTGAACTCCTGTCTTAAATGCTCCCGCTTCGCACTTTCGGTAATATCAATAATTACTATGACTGCACCAATAATATTATCATTTTCGTAAACAGGATTGGCAATTAAATTATAGGTGTTTTCATCGTGCGTTATATTGTTTTCTGCCCGTTCGCCCGAAAGAGCATCCAAAACAACACTTCTAAAACCCTTGCTACGGTTGAAGGCAAGCACGCTGCTTCCTTTTCCCTCTGATACTTCAAGCAGGCGAATCGCCGCCTGATTGTAAGATAATACATTACTGTCTTTATCAATTACAAGAAGTCCCTCACTCATATTCTCGGTAATCATCTTGAATTCTTTCTGTTTCTGATTTGCTTCCTTTACCTGCCTGTCAATTGTTTTCTTTTGTGTTGACAGTTTATTGAGAAGCGGTGTCAATTCCTCGTATGTTTCATTTGCCGCCGGATTATCAAGATCAAGTTCGTTAATGGGTTTAATAATTAATTTTGAAACCCTGCGTGATAGAAAAAGCGAAAGGATAAGTGCAAGAATTACTATAAATATAAGCGGCTGCAGAATCCCTAACAGAATTGTAACAATTGAATTCTGTATAGTTGACACACGGAGTATAGTTCCGTCATCGAGTTTTTTAGCATAATACAAAGTTTTCTCAAGCAAAGTGTCGGAATATCTTGAACTCGTACCGCTTCCGTTTTTAAGAGCATCCTCTATTTCTTTTCTGTTGGCGTGGTTTCCTAATTCTCCTACATTTGCATATGTATCCGCTAAAACTGTGCCGTCCTGTGAAATTAAAGTTATTCTTTTATCCTTTTCATTGAAGTTGTTTATAAAATCAATACCGTCATTTTTTACCGCATAGGATATATAGCCTACTTCGCTTTCAAGCTCCATAAATATCTGTGCTTCAAAATAATTAAACAAAACGCCGAAAGTCAAGCCAAAGCTCAACAGCAAAACAAGCATTGAAGTAAAGAAATTTGAACGAAATATCTTATTAACCATCCTCATCACCCCCGAGCTTATAACCTATATTTTTAACCGTGTGAATAAGGCTGCCTGCAGGTCCGAGCTTAACACGGAGCTTTCTTATATGCACATCAAGAGTCCTCGACTCGTCATAATACTCTCCCCAGACACGAGCGAGTAAGGTATCTCTCGAAACAACATTGCCTTCTGCTTCGAGCAGCACCATTAAAAGAGAATACTCCTTAAAGGAAAGTGTTATATCTTTTTCGGAAACCTTGATAATGTGCTTTTCGGGATTTACATACAAATCTCCGATTTTATATTCCTTTGTCTTATTTGTTTTTTCATACCGTCTTAAAACCGCACGGACACGGCTTGTCAGTTCTGTAATCCCGAACGGTTTTGCTATATAATCATCAGCACCCATATCAAGACCTGTTACCTTGTCAAACTCACTACCCTTTGCAGTAATCATAATTACAGGGATATTTGATGTATCGCTATCCTTTTGAAGCTTTCCCAAGATAGAAAGCCCATCTTCCTCGGGAAGCATTATATCAAGCAAAATAAGATTAGGTTTTTCGCTCTTTATCTCTTGCCAAAATTCACTCGGTAGGCTACAGCCTTTTACCGCATAACCCTCTTTTTCAAGAGCATAACATACGAGCTTGCGGATATTGGCGTCATCTTCTACAAAATAGATCAAATCGTTCACCTCCGAAATATGATTCACAGATATATTTTACCATAGAATTTGTTTAAATTCAATAAAACAACCACATTTCATCAATTTGTATATACTATTAAATATCTTATGCGTGTTTTGCCGTAATTGAGTATATAACCCATTCTGCAATATTTTCAGCATGGTCGCCAATACGCTCGAAATATTTTGCAATCATAAATAGGTCAATCAGTGCTTCAGCATTGGCTGCTTTGTTTTCGATGGCGCTTATAAGCTCTCCTTTTACCTTATCAAATAAATCATCAACTACATTATCATGCTTGATTACCGCACGGGCAAGCTCGGTATCTTTTTTTACAAAAGAATCAATGCTGTCTGTAACCATTTTAATTGTTGCTTTCGCCATATCTGCAATATGGATTTCACTCTGCACCCCGTTACCGCACGCATATTCTGCAATTTCGGCGATATCCGATGCCTGGTCTCCGATGCGTTCCATATCCGAAATCATTTTAAGTGCAGAAGAAATTGTTCTTAAATCGTTTGCAACAGGTTGTTGCTGCAATAAAAGCTTCATACAAAGATTTTCAATATCCCGTTCCTTTTGGTCTATCTGCTTGTCTGTTTCAATGACATTTTCTTTCATATTCACACCGTTATTAACAAGCAATTTTACTGCAGATGAAATTGCTTCCTCGCATAATGCACCCATCGTTATAAGTTCATTATGCAGAGTATTTAACTGTTCATCAAATCTATTTCTCACATCAACCAAACCTTCCTGTAATATAATCTTCTGTTCTCTTGTCCTTAGGTGTAGAAAACATTTTCTCTGTTTCGTCAAATTCTATTACTTCACCAAGCAGAAAAAACGCCGTTCTATCTGCTATTCTTGCCGCTTGCTGCATATTATGCGTAACCATAACGATTGTATATTTCTCTTTAAGCTCCACTGCTAAATCTTCAATTTTAGATGTAGAGATAGGATCAAGTGCACTCGTTGGCTCATCCATCAGTAAAACATCCGGCTCTACTGCCAAAGCCCTGGCAATACAAAGTCTTTGCTGCTGACCTCCACTCATACCTAACGCACTCTTTTTGAGTCTGTCTTTACATTCGTCCCAAATTGCTGCCTGACGAAGCGAACGCTCTACAATTTCATCAAGTTTTACTTTTGACTTGATACCGTGAATACGAGGACCGTATGCAATATTGTCATAAATACTCATAGGGAACGGATTAGGTTTTTGAAACACCATACCAACTTTTTTTCTTAAAATATTCACATCCATATCCTTGTAAATATCAATCCCCTCAAAACAGATTTCGCCCTCAATTCTGCAGCCCTCAACCAAATCGTTCATACGGTTAAGGCTTTTCAGAAAGGTTGATTTGCCACATCCCGAAGGTCCGATTAACGCAGTAATCTGTTTTTCAGGGAGCTCTATATTAATATCCTTTAATGCATGATTTGTAGTGTACCATAGATTAAGATTTTTTGCTGTCATTATTCCCATTAGTTTGCTCCTTTCTTCTTTAGCATTTTAGCTGTAAGCTTTGCACTCATATTGATTACGAAGGTAAGCAGCAACAGTATTGCTGCGATTGCAAATGCAACCTCAAATTCACCTCGTTCTTTTGCATACATATAAAGTGCAACTGTAAGTGATGAGCCTGCGTTTCCGGGTTTAACCGCATCTATAATTCCCAAAACCTCATTAGCCATACCTGCTGTGAATAAAAGTGCGGCACTTTCGCCTACAATTCTGCCGATTGACAAAATACAACCCGTTACAATTCCATCAATAGCTGAAGGTAATACCACCGTGCGTATCATATACCATTTTCCTGCACCTAATGCAAGCGAGCCCTCACGGTAACCGTCAGGAACAGTTTTCAAACTCTCTTGTGTTGTTCTGATAACAGTTGGAAGTGTCATAATAACAAGTGTCAGTGAGCCTGCAAGAATGGATGTTCCAAGTGAAAAAAACTGAACAAATATCAGCATACCCACTAAGCCATAGATAATTGACGGAATACCCGAAAGTGTTTCTGTTGCAAGCTCAATTATACTGACAACCTTTTTGTTTTCTGCATATTCATTTAAGTAAATAGCTGCACCTACACCTATAGGGAGTACAACAATAAGTGTTATTAGTATAATATATACTGTATTGAGTATATTGGGAAGTATGCCGACAGTTTCACGAATAAGGCTTGGTTTCTGACTCAGAAGCTCAAGCGAAATATGAGGCAACCCTCTGTACAAGATATATCCGATAAGTCCGAGAAGTATAAGACATATAATTCCTGCTGACAGATACATAAGCACATTTAATACTGTGCATTTTATTTTTCTGTTTGATGATACTTTTTCCTGCATACGCTTACTCCTTATTCTTTTTCACTATCAAATTAAGTACCAAATTTATAATTAGTATGAATATAAATAATACCAGTGCGATAGAAAAAAGTGCCTCTCGCTGTAATCCCGATGAATATGACATCTCACTCGCAACAGCAGTTGTAAGAAAACGAACACTTTTAAATAGTCCCGGCATATTTGCAACATTGCCCGAAACCATCATAACTGCCATAGCTTCTCCAATACTCCTGCCTATGCCGAGTACAACAGATGCAAGAATTCCGCTTTTTGCAGCCGGAACAATAACCTTAAAAATCGTTTCGGTTTTAGTTGCCCCGAGTGCTAACGATGCTTCTTCATATTCTTTCGGCACGGCTCTTATTGCCGTTTCAGATACGGATATTACAGATGGTAATATCATTATTGTTAAAACGATAATTGACGAAAACAGATTTGCACCGTCCGACAGATTGAAAGCTTCTCGCACAAGCGGTACAATTATTATCATACCAACAAGACCATAAACAACCGACGGTATTCCCGAAAGTAAATCCACACTTGTACGAACCCACTTTGCTGTTTTGTCATTCGCCACTTTTGCAACAAATATTGCACACATAAGTCCTAACGGCACACCAATTATTATAGCACCGAATGTTCCATAGACCGATGTAAGAATAAAAGGTAATATACCATAAGAAGGAGTAGAGGCAGTAGACGCCCACTCCGTCCCGAATAAAAAGTCGCATATTCCGATTTTACCAATGGCAGGCATACCTGATGTAAGTAAAAATCCGGTAATGAGAATAACAAAAGCAACAGCTAAAAATCCGCAAAAGATAAAGGTTATGTTCATCGTTTTTTCAAAAAAATTTGCTGCTTTTTTCATAACTTTTCCTTCCGTTTCCAATTAATCATAGGCTGAAAGAAATTTTCACAGATTGTTGCTTTTAAGTATGGGGACTGCACAAGCGTGCTGCCCCATACCAAATATAATACGATGCAATATTTCAATCAGCCTGATATTTATCTTGCTACCGGTACTGCCCCTGCTTTTACAATTAGTTCATCAGCTGCTTTAGATGTGGCAAATTCAAAGAACGCTTTTGCAGTATCTGATAGCTCTGCGTTTTTCTTTGTTACAAATACAAAGTTTCTCTGAACCTTATATGTGCCGTTTTGGATTGTTTCCGTTGTAGGCGTTACACCATCAACATCAAGCATTTTAACGGTATCTTTTACAGCCGCAAGGGAAGCATATCCGATTGCATTAGGATTAGATGCTACTGTCTGCACAACATCACCTGTTGAAGTAAGTTCTTGTGAATATTTGCACAAATCCTCTGTATCTGTAATGGATTCAAAACCATCTCTTGTGCCTGATGCAGCTTCTCGTCCAATAAGTACAACAGGTGCATCAGCTCCGCCAACTTCACTCCAATTTGTAATCTCGCCCTTGTAAAGTGCTGCAATCTGTTCGATTGAAAGGTCGTTAACAGCATTTTTGGGATTTACGATAATTGCAATACCGTCAATAGCAACTACTGTTCCAACAAGATCCGCTTTTTCTTCATCCTTCAAATTACGGGATGAAAGTCCGATGTCACATCTGCCTTCCTGAACTGCCTGAATACCGCTGCCTGAGCCTGTGGGGTTATATGTAACCTTGACACCTGCGTTTTCTTCCATATAGGCTTCTGACAAATATCCGATTACCTTTTCCATTGAGGTTGAGCCGTCTGTTGCGACTGTGCCACCTTCTGTTGCAACTGTGTTGCTGTCTGTTGATGTGCTGCCGCAGCCTGTAAGCATTGCCGCAAGCAAACCTGCTACTGTTAATACACTTATGATTTTTTTCATAAAATCACGCTCCTTAAAATTTGTTTTGTTTTTTGATTACGATAACAGTTTAGCATGGGCTATGTTAATTCTGAAAGCTATGGAATGTTAATTGTATGTTAAAATGTATAATTTTATATCAGGATATTTCCGGGCAAAATGAGGAATTAATGAATGCGTTTGCACATTCGCTTGATATTTCTTCGATTGAACCGTAATATTTTACACAGGGTATCGACAAGCTCCGTGCCAAAAAGAAAAAATCAGACTAAACACAAAAATACCACCGAAAACTTTGCTGTTTCCGATGGTATTTTTTTAATCAATCATTATTGCCTGCAATAATCAAATAGTATCAAATTAGTATCATTGCAGAGTTTTAAGTCTCGAAAAAACTTAATTTATGCGACTTTCAAGGGTTTTGTTTATTATTCCCACTCGATTGTTGCGGGAGCCTTGGGGCTTAGGTCGTACAATAC
>JAXJPK010000180.1:0-9062 GCA_036311705.1 Clostridia bacterium | reverse complement strand
TTTAAGTACCTTGCCGTAAGAAACCACTTTTTCATTAATTACCAATGCAGGGGTACTCATAACGCCATAAGCGGCTATTACAGCAAAATCTGTTATTAACTCAACCGGCAAATCAATGCCTGATTCATTAAGTTCAGCTTGCGTATTGCTTTGTAATTCGTGGCACTTTGAGCAACCGCCGCCAAGCACTTTAACCCCGGGGGTTGAGTTTGTTTGTTCTGCACTATTTTTTTGCATCCCCATTGGGAACTATTTAACTTTTTTACTGCCCCATTTTTAATGTAGTTATTTATTCATGTTGACATAATGCTTTGTTTTCAAGCGGTTTACCGCTCGTGTCAATCGAGCCTGTGCGGAGTAATAATCTTTTATACTCTTTTTCTGCAATATTGCTTCTTTTGATTCCTCCATAGCACGCTTTGCACGGTTTTCGTCAATCTCCTCGGGTCGCTCTATCGTATCAACCAAAATAAGAACAGTATTGTTCTCAACCTTGATAATCCCCTCGGAAACTGCGGCAATTTCCTCGCCGTTTTCGGGGGTTACAATACGCAGAGTGCCGGGAACGATTGCGGCAATCATATTGCAATGATTAGCTTGAACACCATGCTCTCCGTCAATAGTGGAAAAAACGAGCGAGTTGCATTTGCCCTCGTAGAAGGGCTTATCCGCCGCAAGTACAATTAGTTTAAAGGTATTCATTATATTTCACCGTTTTCGATTTTTTTGGCTTTTTCCACAACATCGTCAAGCGTGCCGACATTATAGAATGCTGCTTCGGGATAATTGTCCATATCGCCGTTAATAATAGCTTTAAAGCCGCGAAGTGTTTCCTTAAGCGGAACATATTTACCGGGTAATCCCGTAAACTTCTCGGCAACATGAGTGGGCTGTGACAAAAACCTCTGAATTTTTCTTGCACGACCAACGATTAGTTTATCCTCATCACTCAATTCCTCAATACCCAATATTGCAATAATATCCTGCAATTCGCTGTATTTCTGCAATATCTCCTGCACGCTTCTTGCAACGGTATAATGCTCCTCGCCGATTATGCTCGGCTCAAGAATTCTTGAGGTAGACTCCAACGGGTCAACAGCGGGGTAGATACCCTGCTCGGAAATTTTTCTGCTCAATACCGTTGTCGCATCAAGATGTGAGAAAGTAGTGGCAGGGGCAGGGTCTGTCAAGTCGTCAGCAGGCACATAAACTGCCTGAACGGAGGTTACCGAGCCTGTCTTTGTTGAAGTGATTCGTTCCTGCAACGCACCCATTTCCTCGGCAAGCGTAGGCTGATATCCAACGGCTGAGGGCATACGGCCGAGCAGTGTTGAAACCTCACTTCCCGCCTGGACAAATCTGAATATGTTGTCTATAAACAAAAGCACATCCTTGTTTTCTTTATCTCTGAAGTATTCTGCCATTGTCAGACCTGAAAGAGCAACTCTCATTCTAACGCCCGGTGCTTCGTTCATCTGTCCGAAAACGAGTGCGGTTTTGTCAATAACTCCGCTTTCACTCATTTCCTTCCAAAGGTCGTTACCCTCTCTTGAACGCTCGCCGACGCCTGTAAATATTGAGTAGCCGCCATGCTCCATAGCAACATTATGGATAAGCTCCTGGATAAGAACCGTTTTTCCAACGCCTGCACCGCCGAAAAGACCGATTTTTCCGCCCTTGGGGTAGGGCTCAAGTAAGTCAATAACCTTGATACCTGTTTCAAGTATTTCAACCGCAGGGCTCTGGTCCTCAAATGACGGTGCTTTGCGGTGGATATTCCAACGCTCTGTATCGTCACTTATAGGTGCACCACCGTCAATGGGGTTGCCGAGGACATTGAAAACTCTGCCGAGCGTAGCCTCGCCGACGGGAACTTGGATATTTGTACCCGTTGCAATAACAGCCATACCTCGTGCAAGCCCTTCACTCTCCGAAAGCATAATACAGCGTACCGTATTATCGCCGATGTGCTGTGCAACCTCCATAACACGAGTATTGTCTTTTGTAACAACTTCCAATCCTTCTTTTATTTTAGGCAGCTTGCCCTCGGGAAAACTAACATCAACAACCGAGCCGGAAACCTGCTTTATTTTACCTGTTGTCAAGCTGTTGCACCTCCTTTTTTATTTGAGATTTTCGTTTCATACTTTTTGCACCTGACGAAATCTCTGTAATTTCCTGCGTAATAGCACTTTGCCGTACATGGTTATACTGCAATAAAAGCTCATCCAAAAGCTTTTCTGCGTTACGGTTCGCCGCGTCCATTGCGTTCATTCGTGCGTTCTGCTCACTGCAAAAGCTGTCAATGAGTGCCGAATAGATAAATCCCGTTACATAACTTGGAACAATGTTATCGAGAACGCTCTCAATCGAGGGCGTAAACTCAAACGGAGTTTTAATCTTTTCCTCGTTATTGTCGGGGATAATGAACGAGCCTCTGTGGAACGGCAGCAGTCTTGTTGACTTCGTTTCGCAGGCTACGGCATTTTGCATATCAGTATAGATAACAAATATCTTTGCAAGCTTGCCGCTGTTATACATATCCATAAGTATGCTCGCAATTCCTCTTGCTCTGTGCATTGACGGATTTTGAGCCGTATAAAGAAAACTCTTTTCTATGGGGATTTTGTGAGCGTTGAAATAGTGCCTGCCGTATTCGCCGACAACAAAAAGCTTTGGGTTCTCATGCTCTTTCATAAGCCTGGTAGCTTCTTTTATAACATTCTGATTATATGCTCCCGCAAGACCTTTATCCGCCGTTATAACAAGATAGCCGTATGAGCCTTCAAGCTCATGCTCGCCGCTAGGCGGATAGAAATACTTGTTTTCTATATTCTCGTTAATTCTGAATATACGCTTTATTTCGTGCTGAACAGCGTCAAAATACGGTCTTGTCAGGTCAAGCTCGCTTTTTGCCTTACGCATTTTTGTCGATGCAATAAGATACATCGCATTGGTGATTTTCTGGGTATCCTTAACGCTTGAAATATGGTTTTTTATTTCTTTAGTCGTAGCCATATAATCACCGACCTTGTATAAACTCTTTTGCTATCTTAATGATTTCGGCTTCGTCTTCGGGTGTTAGAACGCCTGTTGAGTCAATCTTTTCCAAAATCTCGATATGGTTTGCTTTAAAGTGATTTAAGAGTGATGTTAGCATAGATTTAATCTCGTTTGCGGGTAAATTCTGCATCAAATGATTAAGAACAGTCACAAGTATAACAACCTGCTCGTGATGCTTATACGGATTATTCTGATTTTGTTTAAGCATCTGCATAAGACTTTGACCGTAAACAAGCTGATTTCGTGTTGCATCGTCCAAATCACCTGCAAACTGCGTAAATACTTCCATTTCACGATACTGTGCAAGGTCAAGCCGCAAAGTACCCGCCGCCTTTTTCATTGCCTTTGTCTGTGCGTCACCGCCAACTCGTGAAACGGAAAGACCGACATTTACCGCCGGGCGTTGACCTGAGAAGAACAAGTCGCTTTCAAGGAATATCTGTCCGTCTGTTATAGAAATAACATTTGTCGGGATATATGCCGAAATATCACCTGCCTGTGTTTCAACGATAGGCAAGGCCGTCATACTTCCGCCGCCAAGCTCGTCTGAAAGATGTGCCGAACGCTCCAGAAGTCTTGAATGGAGGTAGAATACATCGCCCGGGTATGCCTCACGGCCCGGAGCACGCTCCAAAAGCAGGCTTAGCGAACGATACGCTATAGCGTGCTTTGATAAATCATCATACACAATAAGAACATCTTTGCCGCTGTTCATAAAGTATTCGCCCAATGCACAGCCTGAATAGGGTGCAACATATTGTAGCGGTGCAGAGTCGCTTGCTGATGCATTAACAACTATTGTATAATCCATTGCACCGTTGTTTTTAAGGGTTTGAACAAGCTGTGCAACAGATGACGCTTTCTGACCGATTGCGACATAGATACAGATAACATCCTTGCCCTTTTGGTTAAGTATAGCATCAAGAGCAATAGCGGTTTTACCCGTCTGTCTGTCACCGATTATAAGCTCACGCTGACCTCTGCCTATCGGAAACATTGAGTCAATAGCGATAATACCTGTTTCAAGCGGCTTTTTAACCGGCTGACGGTCAATAATTCCGGGTGCGGGATGCTCGATAGGCATATAATCCTCCGGCACAATTTCGCCTTTACCGTCAATGGGTGAGCCTAATGCGTCAACAACTCTGCCGATAAACTCGTCACCCACGGGCACGCCTGCGGTTTTGCCCGTACGCCTTACAGTTCCGCCCTGCGAAATTTCGGTATCGTCGCCGAACAGGATACAGCCGATTTCGTTCTCACGCAAATCCTGAGCCATACCTCTGATTCCGTTTTCAAAAACAACTATCTCTCCGTATGTGACATTGTCAAGCCCCGAAACAGTTGCTATACCGTCGCCGACTGATATAACCGTACCGACCTCGTGTGCCGAAACATCAGGGCTCCAGGAAATAATAGCCTCTCGGATTAGGAGGTTTGTATCTCCGTTTTTAGCTTTAAGCTCCGAAAGCATTCCTTTAAACTCACGCAAACGATTTTGCGGCGTCCAATCATATACATCAGAGCCTACTTGAATTGTAAATCCGTTGTCTGAAGAGTTATTATCCTCCCAGCGTATTTCTATTTCAGACTTGTATTTTGCAGATAGAAACTCTTTAAATTTGCTTTCTTGCTCCTCGGTTGGGGGAGTGTTTGAATAAATGACAGCGGTAATAGGTGTATTAGTCTTGTTCAACATTCTCGCCTCGTTTCACTTCTTCAAGGAATCTATCATAAGAAATGCTGGTATTATGTTCTGCAATAATTTTCTCAACTGCATTTGTGACAATATCCGATAGCTCGTTTTTCGACTCCCGAATCATTTTTCGATGCTCTCTCTCAATTGAAATGCGTGCATCTGCAAGCATTTTGTCAGCCTCTGCCTGGGTCTGCTCAAGCTTGATTTTTCTTGCAGCCTCTATTTCTGAACGGGATTTCTTTTTCATCTCGTTAATTTCTTCTTCTGCAAGATTAATTTTTGTTTCATATTCAGCCTTTAGCTTTTCGCTCTCGTCCAGGTTTGTCTTTGCCTCGTCATCAAGATTTTTGAAATACTCCTCTCTTGATGCCAAGAACTTCTTTACGGGTGCATACAGTAAAAAGTACAAAACACCGAAAAGAATTACAAAGTTAAACAAGTGCAAAAAGATTTGCTGAAAGTTTATATTAAGTGGAAGGTTCATAGCAATTTCTCCTACTATCTAAAAACCAATTAAAGTACAAATATAACCAATATTGAAATAACCAATGCATAAATGATTGCCGTTTCAACAAACACAAGACCAAGCATTAGGGTTGTACGAATTTTACCCTCTGCTTCGGGCTGACGGGAAATACCCTCGGCTGACTTTGAAATAGCCATACCCATACCGATAGCACCGCCCAACGATGCAAGACCTATAGCTATTGCCGCTGCGATTGCCTTTGCACTGACTGCTGTGTCAACTGCCGCTTCGCCTGCTGCGAATGCGGGGAATGCACACATAAGTGCCATAACTGCAATAATTGCTATTGATGAAACGATTTTACTTGACTTTTTCATTTTAAAAATCCTCCGTTTTATTTTTCTTTTTTAGTGTTTTCGGAAACCTCGCCATAGAACATAGCCGTTAACATAGTTAAGACATATGCTTGAATGAGTGCGTGCAAAAGTGTGAAAAGCACAGCGACTATGACAGGTAAACCGTAGCTCAGATGAGCGTAGTGATAAACAAGCTCCGTAACAAGTGCACCGCTCAGCAACGCACCGAACAGACGGAAGCTCATTGAAATTGGAAGTGAGAACTCCTTAAGGGTAAGCCCCACACCCTTGAGCTTGTTCTTTATGATACCGCCCGACATAATAATGAGATATGACAGACAGCCTATCATAATTGCACCGTTAATATCCGCAAGCGGTGCAGGGAGCGAAACAGACGCACCGTTTGTTGCGATTGCCTGGACCCCAAACAGCTCGAAAATTGTTCCAAAAAATATATAAACACCTGCGGCAAAAATATAAGCTCCCAAAAACCCGTTGAGGTGAGGACTGTTTGTTTTGGCTAAATTGTCAAAAAAACTTACCGCAGTTTCTAATACTGTTTGTATTTTACCCGGAACAATTTTGAATTTAGGAATAATAAAAATTCTTATAATTAATGCCAATACGCATAGAATACCCGTAACAACAAAGCCGGAAACAAGGCTTGGATTGACATCAATCAACCCGAATAAGCTGATTTTGTTTGTTTCGTGCAAAACCGCGTCTCGCATAAGAACGCCAACAGACTCGTGTTCGCTTCCGTATGAACCCGTAAGGATTGACCCGATAAGAAAAACCGCTGCAATTACGGCAAAGAATATTATCCTCTTTTTCATCGTTTTTTTGTCCATGAAAATCCTCCTTTCATAGTAGCTTTTGGGTTATTAAAATCCACAATTATTTTACCACAATAAAAATAACTTGTCAAATTTTTATTAACCAAAAATTTCGCATAAATAAGCCAAAAAACAGGCAAAACTACCATATAAATACGGCGGTTTTGCCTGTTGAAGTATTGTTTTTGTATAACTTATATTTTCATCTTGAACATCTGCCAAAAATTTTGGTCATTTCACCGATTTTTTGGGAAAGCTCTTGTGTTAAGATATTTTTTTTCATTCTCCATTGCCAGTTCCCGAAAGGTATTGACGGAGTGTTCATTCTCGACTCCGCCCCAAGCTCCAAATAGTCTTGCATTTGGATAATTGCGGTGTCGGCAGTCGATGCCAATGCCGTTTTTATCAATGCCCATATAAAATTGCTGCCCGATTTTGTTTTGCAGCCTATGTAATCACAGCAAAATTTAAGCTCATCTTTTGAAATCTCTTTCGCCCACGCTTTTACGGGTGCGTTATCGTGGGTGCCTGTATAGACAACGCAGTTTTTATCGTATTTATACGGCAGATAGTCGCTTTCGGATTCGGGGTCAAACGCAAATTCGAGAACTTTCATACCGGGGAATTGCAGCTCATTGAGTAACTCCTTAACGGACGGAGTTAAAAACCCCAAATCCTCGGCAATTATATCCACTTCGCCCATCTCGGCCTTTATCGCATTAAAAAGCTCTGTTCGAGGCCCCATAAGCCATTTTCCGTTCTTTGCGGTATCGTCGCCGTAAGGGATTGAATAGAATTCGTCAAACCCACGAAAGTGGTCGATTCGGATAATGTCATACAGCTTTGATGCGGATTTCATACGGTCAATCCACCAGCTATATCCCGTTTCTTTGTGTCGTTCCCATTTGTATATGGGATTACCCCATAATTGCCCGTCCTCGCAGAATGCGTCGGGCGGACAGCCTGCAACAGTTTTCGGATTCAAATTTTCGTCGAGGTCAAACAGGTCGGGGGACACCCATACATCAGCACTGTCGAGTGCGACATAAATAGGGATGTCGCCTATAATTTTTACATTTTTTTCAGCTGCGTATTCTTTAAGGGCTTGCCACTGTTTAAAAAATATATATTGAATAAATTCATAAAATTCCACATCGTCCTTATGCGACTCCTTAAAAAGCCAGAGCGAGTGCGAATCACGGAGCTTAAACGGCTCGTCCCATTCTAACCACGCCCTACCCTCGTGTTTATCCTTTATCGCCATAAACAGTGCGTAGTTTGAAATCCATTTTTCATTTTCGGTAAGAAATTTGTTAAAATCGGTTTTATCCGCCTTTTTAAATCTCTTGTATGCCTTTTTCAGAACCTTAAATCTGTTATCGTAAAGTGAGGCGTAATCAACACGCTCGGCATCATCACCCCAAAACATACCGTCATAATCTGATTTTTTTAAAAGCCCGTCACGAGTTAGAATATCAAAGTCGATAAAATACGGATTTCCCGCATTGGTTGAAAATGACTGATACGGTGAATCCCCAAAGCTTGTCGGACATACAGGCAGTATCTGCCAATAGTGCTGTTTTGCTTCGTGAAGGAAATCTATAAAATTGTATGCGTCCTTGCCTAAAGTTCCGATTCCGTAATCGGACGGGAGTGAGGATATATGCATTAATATACCGCTTGCTCTCATGGTTGCAGTCCTTTCTCATATAATGTGAATAATAAATAATTATACCACAGATTGTAAATAAGTCAATAAAAACACATCAATTAGTGAAATAAAAATGAATTTTCGGTTAAAAGACTTGATTTTTTAATGCTGATATGGTAGTATAATATGGCGTTGAATATGGACAATTAATTAAAAGGAGATTTTTTGATATGAAAAAGATATTGACAGTGATACTTGCGGCATCACTTATGATGGCTGTTTCAGCCTGTGGTAAAAATGTCTCTGACGGTGATGCAGGTAAAGGCGTTGTTCAGGGCGGTGCTGCCGTTGATGAGCAGGGCAACGAGATTGTCGGCACAACGATTGACGGAGCCGGTGCTGAAGTGGATATGAAAAAGATAGAAGGCACTGAGCTTAAAGCCGAAAGCGGTAAGGCGAGCGGCAAGATAAGAGATTTTGAAGTGTCTGTTGGTGAGGCAAAAACCCTTGAAACAGAGGTAGAGGGTCAGAATAAAAAGGTTGTCATTGTTGCGTTCACATTTAAGAATAAATCATCACAGCCTGCGGCGTTTGATAATGCCCTAAAAGTAACTGCAATGCAGGGGGATACTGTTCTGAACGCAAAACCTGTCAGCGGAATTGAGGGCTTGAATATGCTTAGCGGTGTTGAGTTCGTTGACCCCAAGAAAACAAACAATGTGCAGAAAGTATTTGTGCTTGCTGATGATGAAACACCTGTAACCGTAACTGTTTCAAAGCCGGATGAGCAGGACGAGGAATCAGTAACAAGAACATTCAATCTCAAATAATGGGATGTTAAAATGCCCTGTAACGAACGAAACTCGCCGCTCGGCGTATCAACATACGCCGTCGGGTTAACCAAAGCCAAAGGCTTTGGCTCGCATCGTCCGTTACAGGGCATTTTTCCTATCCCATTTTATAAAAGCGGAAGTAACGAACGAAACTCGCC
>JAXJPK010000179.1:0-1999 GCA_036311705.1 Clostridia bacterium | reverse complement strand
CCGCTCCTTCACCAAAATCGCCTATGTGGTTGTTTGCAATGGTTACAGCGTATGCATTTAGAGCCTTTAGAAAGCATATATTTTCAGGGGCACAAATCAGGTTTGGTCCGCTCTTTTTTATCGGCTTATGCTTTTCCTTATCAGCAAGCGGGCATTCCAAGTTGGGAATCACAAAATCCGCATTTTTTGCGAATGGCAAAACTTCTGCCAGTATTTTTTTCGACTCTTCAAAAGTGAGATTTTCTTTTCCTCTGAAATTTATGTCTCCGGTAAACAGTATCTTCATTATACATCCTCCATTTTATCACATTCTAACAGCATCAGCATAGTAAGTTCAAGGGCTTCAAGCATACCGTCAATGCTGATACATTCATCAGGTTGATGCACTGCACCATGACCGTCTGGTGTATTTTCCGGTCGTCCCCCTTTTAGTGTAGTTCCAATTTCGGCAGCACAAGGCAGATGCATTGCATAGGTTCCCCCTGCGTTTATATACGGTTTGGCTTCTGTATCTCCTGTATATGCTTTATACATATTAAGACAAGCCTGAATATACGGATTTTTTTCATCAACTATGTGTGCGTTCACCGCTCTAACAAATTCAGCCTTCCAGTTTTTATTTTTAAGTGTATTTACAATTTTCTCCTGCATAACGCTTATATCGGCACATTTCCCGAAACGCACATCAAAGGATAATGAAATTTTCCCGTCATTTACTTTTATCATTCCATTGGTACAGGTAAGCTTTCCGAATTGGTCATCTTCACAGTCAATTCCAAAAGGCACACCGTAATAATTTGATAATAAATCCCGTACAAACTTCATCTGCTTTCGGTCATTTTCGTTTAATCCTTCGCAGGAAGATAGTAATTCAGCCAAAATATATCCTGCATTAAGCGACCCATCCGGTAATGCACCGTGTTTTGAAATACCCTCTGCAGCAATGATAATTTCACCATTTTCTACGCTTATATTTATTCGTTCTGTTTTGCCCTTTTTTAAGCTTTCGAGCAGTATATCACTATATTTCAGTCTCGCCGTTGCCTTGCCTAAAATAATATTAAAGCTTTCGCCTCCGTTAAAATCTGTGATTTGTTCAAAACTTTTGTCAGATGTGGCAAAAAAACGCATAATCCCCTTGTTGCCCCGATAAAGAGGAAATGCAGTGTCGCAAACAAGGGAAAATTCAGGAGCTTTGTGCTTTTTGTTATAGCTTTCTATATCCACCATACCGGATTCTTCATTCGCCCCCGTAAAACATACAAGGCGTGAATGAAACGGAATATCCAGTTCGTTTAACATTTTTGCACAGTAAAGGGAAATAACTACTGCTGATTTATCGTCCATAACACCTCTACCAATTAAAAATCCGTCCTTTTCAATAGGCACAAAAGGTTTGGTGCAGGTCCAGTCGTCACCTACCGGCACAACATCAGCGTGGGCAAAGAGTCCAAGACTTTTTGCTTCGTTGCCATAATAGGAAAGTAAATAACCTCCTTCTTTGTCAAGCTCTGTTTCAAACCCGTTTTCTTGATATAGCATTTGCGTATATTCAAGCACTTCGGCACAAGCTTTGCCAAATGGTGCATCGGGAGACGCTTCTCCTCTGACGGAAGGAATTTTCACAAGTTCCTTTAAAATGTTGACAATCTCATCTTTATTACGAACAATATAGTTGTGTATTCGTTCTTTGTAACTTAGCATTTGTGTGTTGTCCTTTCTATAATATCGTCCTGAATGCTTTCCCGGAGTTTAACAAAATAGTCAGAAAATCCGGTTACACGCACACGCAGATTTCCGTAGTTTTCGGGTGTTTCTTTTGCTTTAATCAAATCTTCCTTTGAAACATAAGTAAGCTGGAAGTGGATGCCGCCGTTTTTGAAATATGTTTCAAGCATATCTACGGTTTTTTCAAAATTATCGTCATTTTTTATAAGTTGTTCGTCAATAGAAATGTTGGTAACAGTAGAGCCGCAGGAAATTCCGTTAGGATCGAGAT
>JAXJPK010000178.1:0-9071 GCA_036311705.1 Clostridia bacterium | reverse complement strand
GAGTATTTCAATGCTCGACATACTTAAACTTAACCTTCAGCTATTCGGTGAAGGCGCAGGTTCCGGTGGAGATGGTGGCTCTGTCGGTGCTTCCGTTGGAGAGGCTGTCGGTGAGGACACGGGAGAAAAGCGAATTCCTGCCTCCATCCCCGAGAAGGCTAAAAAGTATTATGAGAAGGCTATGCAGAAGTCGACATCTGCGAAGGCTTCGGATAATACAAAAAATGTGCAGACTACCGATGCACAAGGTACAACAGATAAGCTTTCTTATGCCGATCTGATTAAATCGGATGAGTATAAGGAAGAACACAAGGCATATATGGACAAGGCTATCGGTGACAGGCTCAAGAAGTACAAGGGTATGGAAGACAATATGTCGAAGCAGAAGGCTCTGCTTGATACCGTTGCACAGAAATACGGCATAAATGTCGATTCCGAAAACTATCTGCAGGAGCTTACGGAAAAGATTGAGGCTGATGACTCTTACTACGAAAATTATGCGATGGAGCATGATATTTCAGCCGAAGAGGCAAGACGAATAGTCACCATGGAGCGGAAGGTTGCTCGGATTGAAGCACAGGAAGCAGAGGCAAAGAGACAGGAACAGGCAAGACAGCAGGTGATGCTTCTTCGTCAGAATGCCGAAAAGACAAAGGCACAGTTCCCCGGATTTGACCTCGACACCGAGATGCAGAACGAGAAATTCCGAAGGCTTTGTGCGGTGAATAATGGAGATACTACTGCGGCTTATATGGCTTGTCATTGGAATGATATACTACCTGCTACTGTGCAGATGGCATCACAGCGCATTCAGGCACAGACAGCCAATGCGGTGGCTTCCAATATGGCAAGACCTGTTGAGAACGGTATGTCCTCCACAGCTCCCTCTGTTGTACAGAATGATTTCAGAAACATGTCTCTTACAGAGCTTCGCAAGTATGCGGACGAACAGAGACGAAAACAGCGGGGAAAATAAATTCAATATAATGTTTCTCCCTGCTATATTACAACAGTAAAGGAGAAATTATTATGACAAACTATGTACTTAATCTTCAGCTTTTTGCGGCTGATGTAAACCCTATTAACGTAACCACACAGAGCGGAATGTCTCCCACAATGAAGACATTCTACGACACCGCACTTCTTGAAAACGCAAGAGAAGCAATGGTGTTCACACAGTTCGGTGACAAGCAGCCTATGCACGGCAACAAGGTTGAATGGAGAAAGTTCAACACATTTGCAAAGGCTATGACTCCCCTTACCGAAGGTGTTATTCCTACAGGTCAGACATTTGGTACGACCAAGATTGAAGGCGAAATCACACAGCACGGTGACTTCACGGCTGTTTCCGACAGACTTGAGCTTGAATCCTATGACGATGTAATCTTCGGTGCTACAGAGGAAATGGGTGCGGCTGAAGGCGAAACATACGATACTCTTACAAGAAACATTCTTGTGGCAGGTAACTCTGTAATGTATGCAGGAGATGTTGACGGCAGAGCGCATCTTGCAAAAATGCACGTTCTTACACCCGATATGGTAAACAAGGCGGCTACATGGCTCAAGAAGAACAAGGCTCCCAAGATTAACGGATACTATGTTGCTCTTATCCATCCTTCCGTAGCTTATGACCTTCGTCAGAGCGAGGAATGGAAGGAATTCCATAAGTACAACGATGTAACACCTATCTTCAAGGGCGAAATCGGTGAGCTTCATGGTGTTAAGTTTATCGAGACCACAAACGCCAAAATTTGGGACAACGGTGATGCAACAGACGGCTCAAAGGTATATGCTACTCTCTTCCTTGGTGCTAAGGCATTCGGTATTCTCGATCCCGAAGGAGAGGGCATGGAGATGATTGTCAAGACAAAGGAGCAGATCGGTGGTCCTCTCAATCAGTTCAGCACCATCGGTTACAAGTTCTGTCACGGTGCGAGAATTCTTTATCAGGAAAGACTCCTCAGAGTTGAATCCGGATCAAGCTTCGGTCTTGTTGACACAGCTAACTGATAACAACAATTAAATCCTATGGGGAGCGGACTCGCCATCCGCTTCCCAAATCCAAAATTATGGAGGAAAATATAATGGCAGAAACAAAAAAGAATACAACGGCAAGTGATGCTAAATCAACCAAGCGAGTGCAGGTGCGCCTTCCGAGGCTCAATGGGCAGAATGCTATTCAGGAAGAATTCTATTCTGTTAACGGAAAGAATTATATCATCAAACGTGGTGAATATGTTGATGTTCCCGAAGAGGTTGCAGAGGTAATCCGCAACAACGAACAGGCTGAGGAATATGCTATGCGCTATATTGATGATCTGAACAAAGCCGAGGAAAGCAAGAGAGCGGAAATGCTCAAGTAATTATATTAAGCACGAAAGGAAGGGAGACAAGCATTTTTTGAATGTTCTGTCTTCCCTTTTTTTGTTTTATGGAGGTAACAAAATGACTATAAAAGAATGTATTGACATTGTTGATAACGCAAAGCCGAATCAGTACGGCATAAAGGAAAAGGTTATGTGGCTGTCCTTTGTGGATGAGACCATTATCAATGATGTTCTTAAGACTCACGAAGGGTATGACGGAAGGTTTGACAATTTTGAAGGCTACACGGAGGACAAGCTGTCCGTTCCGCTTATTGTGCCTTCGCCTTATGACAGGCTTTATCCTCAGTACATTAAGATGATGATTGATTCAGAAAACGGAGAAACGGCAAGGTACAACAATTCTTCGGCTCTTTATAACACATATCTTAATGAATACAAGAAGTATTACAACAAGACACATATGCCGCTTAATGCTACACAGAAAATCCCTTCTCCTGTTAGCATCAATATCAATTCGCACCTGTCCGATGCGCAGATTGAGTATATCAAGAGACAGCTTTATTATATGCTGTCACAGGATGTGGGCGAGGTTATTTCGCATGATAAGCTTTATGATATTGCTATGGAGTATTATCAGAACAATACCGAGGTGCTGAAGGGTAAGGACGGAGAAAAGGGCGATAAAGGCGAAGACGGTACGAAGTATTACGGTTTTCCCGAAATCTCTCTTGATGTGGGAAGTGAATTACTTATCACTTTTAACTTTGATGAAGACGGTATTGACGGCAACACGGGGCTTTCAAAGCAAGACTATCCCGGTATTGATGAGTGGCGTACCGGAGATATGCTTATAAGTGCGAATGGCAGGGTTTTGCTTATTGCCGATATTATCAGGAGCGGTGCCAAGGTTAATTGGCTTACTGTCAGATGTGTTTCTGATTTGAAGGGCGAAAAGGGAGATAAGGGCGATATTGGTTCTGCTATATATGCGGTCAATATGGGACTTCCGAAGGATTGTAAAGTCGGTACGGACTATGCTTTTGAGCTTGGAGAATTTATTTATCCCGAGGGCATTAAAGATGGGGACTATATGATTGATGGTGACAGCTCCTGTATGTTCCTTTTTGCTGAGCTTGAGGACGGTGGTGCGAGTCTTGGCGGTTATACGAATCGAGTTGTTTGTGTTGCTAATCTTAACGGCAAACCTGCCGAGGGTGCTATGGTATTCAAGGGCGCTGTTGATGTTCTTCCCTATTGGGCAAACGAGGGGGAAGTGTATAAACCGAAGTCTGATTATGTAGCGGAAAAACAGTATAATAATCCCGACAACTTTAGTTATAGTGTAGACTATATCGGAGAAAGTCACGTTGTTATGTGGGGCAATTTAATGGGATATTTCCACGAAGCATACGAAAGTAGCACATCCAAAAGCGGATATTTGATGTTCTATAATGGCGAATATTCGGAAGAGTTTTTTTTCACAATCGCAAATGTAGATGATTCTGCGGTATATTTCGCAAACGCAGACCAAAGTGAATTGGAAAGAGTATTTAGTTCCCCCGTTGAGTATTTTGCAATTCAGGATGTACTCATCGTACATAAAGGAACATCTGCAGTATACCACAACGGCGAATGGGTTGAGCTTTAAGGGGGAACAACATGACAATTATATCAACTGTAGCAATTATTGTTGCCGATTTGAGTGTCATCCTCGGTGCTGTGTATGCGATATGGAAACACTTTAAGAAATTTAAAGACGAGACACAGGACAAACTCGAAAAGGTTATGGAAGGCATCAAGTGTCAGCATCGTAGCGAGATGCTTCGCACATATTATCGGAATAAAGAGTCGAAGACCATCAGACAGTATGAGTTTGAGGATTTTCTTCTGCATTACTCTTCATACAAGGCTCTTGATGGGAACAGTTTTATAGACAAAATCCGCACCGAAGTCGGTGAGTGGGATATCATAAGTTAACGGAGGTAAAGGAAATGGACATTACACAGATTGTATCACTTATTATTGCGGTTGTGGGGCTGCTGTTTACGGCAATATTTATGCCTTACGTCAAGTCGAGGGCATCAAAGGAACAGCTCGACCTTATATACAAGGCTGTCAAGATTGCGGTTTATGCTGCAGAACAGCTCTTCGGATCGGGAATGGGTGTAGCAAAGAAACAGTATGTTATAGAATACCTTGCATCAAAGGGGCTTTATGTGGACGAACAGGTTATAAGCTCCGAACTTAATGTGATGATTGAATCTGCGGTGTATGAGCTTGCAAAGGAGCAGGAAAAAAATGAATAAACTCAAGTGGCTTTGGGAATTCACCAAGAAACTTGTAGTGATGTGTGTAATCTATTATGCAATCATACAGATATACACAATGGTAGTTATGGCAGTGTCGAGAGATTTCTCGGCACTCCCCATACTCATTGAGCAAAGTACATATGTTATGGTGACTTGTGTATTCGGTTACTGCGTCAAAGCAGGTGCGGAGAATGTGGTGAAGATTTATCAGAGGAAGAAAAACAAGGAGGATGGCTATGAATCTGAACAAACTGATACTTACGAAGAATAACTGCTACAAGGCAGGCAAGAAGATTACTGTCAAGGGTATTATGGTACATTCTACGGGTGCAAACAATCCGAATCTTAAAAGGTATCTGCCCGATGACGGACAGATAGGCAACAATCCTAATGGGAATCATTGGAATACTCCCCTTCCCGGTGGAAGGCAGGTATGTGTTCACGCCTTTATAGGTAAGCTTGCCAATGGGAAGGTAGCTACATATCAGACGTTGCCGTGGAATCACAGAGGGTGGCATGCAGGCGGTACAGCGAACAATACGCATATAGGCTTTGAAATATGCGAGGACGGACTTACCGACAGCAAGTATTTCAATGCGGTATATAAAGAGGCTGTAGAGCTTTGTGCTTATCTGTGCAAGGAATACGGACTTACCGAGAAGGACATTATCTGCCATTCTGAGGGTGCAAAGAAAGGTATAGCATCCAATCACGGTGATGTTATGCATTGGTTTCCGAAGCACGGCAAGAGTATGGCTACATTCAGGGCAGATGTGAAGGAGCTTCTTTCGGGACCTGCGGACATAAAGAAGGAAATATCGGGATATATATCCGAGCTTGTGAAGAAGGGTATTATATCCGAGGCAGACAAATGGCAGAAAAAAGCTGAAGCTGATATGGACATATATTGGCTTATCAGAAAAACGGCAGAAAAAATTTAAGGGGGGATAATATGTATTATCCAAGATTACAAGAGCTTGAGAGATACCGGGATATGACTTCTGTATTCGGTGGGTACAATCATCAGCTTACTTGTGGTGATGGGCAGTTCTACGATATGCAGAATATGACATCAAGCTATTATCCTATCCTTTCTCCGAGGAAGGAAAGAGGCATCATCAAGGCTCTTAAGAATCCGCAAGGTATCCTCGACAAAGAGGATATGTATTGGATCGATGACAAGGTGCTTTATAAGAACGGCAAAACCGTGGAGCTTAAAAACGTAAGTTTCAATGATAAGGTGCCTAAGACGATGACCAAAATGGGTGCATATGTAGTGGTGCTTCCCGACAAGATATGGTTTAATGCCGAGACTCTTGAATGCGGTTATATGGAAAACAGAGTCGAAGTATTGGGAGACTATACATTAATGTACTCCCTGTGCAAGGCTGACGGAAGCTTTATTGAGTGGAAGAGCGAGGATTATTATAAAGAGAACACGCCTAAGAATGGTGACTACATGCTCACAATCAACTCATCGGGCGGTATGTCTCTCAAGGTGTATTCATCTGCTACGGGCATATGGAATACAGAGGCTACGACATATATTCAGATATCTGCACCGGGTATTGGTGTAGGCTTCGAGAAGGATGATGGGGTAAAGATTACTGCGTCATCCAACAAGAGGCTTGCAAACGTGCTTATAAACAAGGAAAAAGACGGAAGATATTCTGTCAACACTACCATTATTGACCGCACAAACAATAGCATTATAATCCCCGGAATTCTCTCTTTGGTGACAGACACAGAAGACGAGGAAAGCTCTCTCACCGAAGAGCTTGTTGACTTGCTTGAAGAAGAAGGCGTAGAGCCTCCGAATCCGAATGCGGTGGAGGTTATTGTTGAGAGACTTGTTCCTGATATGGAGTACATTACCGAATGCGGTAACAGACTTTGGGGAGGCTCTACTGACGGACACGAAGTGTATTGCTGTAAGCTTGGCGATGTGAAGAATTGGAACAGCTTCAATGGGATATCAACGGACTCTTGGGCGGCTACTGTGGGCTCGGACGGTAAATTTACGGGAGCTGTGACATATCTCGGTTATCCGATGCTGTTCAAAGAGGACAGCTTTATAAAGATTGCCATATCTACCACGGGAGGGCATCAGACAAAGGAAACTGTGTGCAGAGGTGTACAGAAGGGATCGGGAGCAAGTCTTGTTGTACTTAACGAGACCTTGTTCTATAAGTCTTCGGGATGCATCTGCGGATACAACGGAAGTCTGCCGTTCAGTATTTCCGATGAGCTTGGAGCAGACAAATACTGTGATGCTGTAGCAGGAGCTTTCGGGGATAAGTATTACATATCTATGAGAGGCTCGGACGGAAAATACGATATGTTCGTATATGATATTAAGAATGGTCTATGGTGCAGAGAGGATGACACAAGGGCATTATTCTTCTGCAGGCATAATGACGAGCTGTGCTTTGTTAACGGCTCGGATTTCAAGCTTTACTCCGTGGGGGGTACCATTCCCTACTCCTTTGATGAAAGTGGCAAGGAAAAGCCTTCTGCGTGGTTTGCGGAGAGTGGTGCTATAGGTTATTCTTCTCCCGACAACAAGTATGTGGCAAGGATTACCATCCGCATCTCTTTGGAGGTTGGTACGAATGTAGATTTTTATCTTCAGTATGACTCTTGCGGAGAGTGGGAACACAAGTTTAATATGAGTGGTACCGGGACAAGGACCTTCTCCATTCCGATTATTCCGAGGAGATGTGACCATTTTAAATACAAGATAGTCGGCAAGGGTGATTGCAAGATACATTCTATCACTAAGACCATTGAGGAAGGGAGTGACGTATAATGAGAGACTTACTTCCCTTCCCTATGCTCCGTTCCACAACTCCCGAAAGACAGATTGAGGAGCTTGTGATATACCTTGTACAGCTAAAGGAGGAACTTGAATTCATACTTTCAAATATATCAGAGGACAATCTATCCGAGACTCTCAGGAAGAGGCTTGAGGGTCTTGGTGTGAGCATTGGTGCGAGTAATAAGAATCGTAAAGACGAGCTTCTGCAGGTGACATCGAGGCTTATATCCGTAAGGGACGTGGTAGGCTCTGATGTCTTTAAAGAAGCGGTTAAGAACATAATCAACGAGGGGTGAAAAAATGACCAAAGAAGAAAAGAACAAAATACTTGCCGATAAAAATTCTTCGGAAAATGCTACGGCTTTGGGTGGTGTTGACAAGGATACACTTGGCAAGGTGAATTCTACCTTTACAAATTCAAGTACACAGACTCAGGCGCAGAACAAGGCGAACAATCAACTTACAAAGTATGATAGCATAGCAAACAAAGATAGCATTGTAAGCAACAAGACTTGGAATACCATCAACCAAAGCTTTAAGACTCCTACGGCTGTGACGGAGGCTGATGCATATCTCAAGGGTGCGCTTTCCAAGATACAGAACGGTAAGACTTCTTATTCCGACTCTGTAAGGGAAATGATGGACAAGATTACGAACAGAGACAAATTCTCATATGACGTTGATAACGATCCTCTGTTCCAACAGGCTCTTGCTTCGGCTATGAATAGCGGTAGAAATGCGATGCAGGACACCATAGGACAGGCTGCCGCTCTCACGGGAGGGTATGGCAGCTCCTATGCAACAAGTGCAGGTAATCAGGCGTATAATGCGTTTATCGAGGATGCCTACGACAATCTGCCGCAGTATTATCAGATGGCTCTTGATGCCTACAACGCAGAGGGAGACGAGCTGTACAGACAGCTTGATATGTTCAACACTGTAGAAGAAAAGGAATACAGCAGAATGCTCAATGCTTATGACGCTACGGGTGCATATCGTGATAGGCTTTATAATGAGGCATATCAGCAATTCCGTGACACTAAGTCGGATGCATTTGCTTCGGCAAATCTTCAGATATCGGAACACGGTCAGCTTTCCAATGATGCGCTTAACCTTTACAATGCATATGCGAATGAGGCTGACAAGATGTACGAAAGAGAATTTCAGAAGTGGGATGCTGAAGTACGAAATGCAATGCAGTATGCACAGATGCTTAATTCCGATTATTGGAATCAGAAAGATTATGAGCAGACTGACGAACACTTCTACGAAAATCTTGTACATGATTCTGAAGAAAATCAGAAGGACAGAGACCTTACCACTTCCGAAAACGAAAAGAACAGAGACCATGATAAGACTATGCAAGATGATGCACAGGAACATGATAAAACTATGCAGGACGACGCACAGGAACATCAGTCTTCCGAAAATCAGAAGGACAGAGACCACGATAAGACTATGCAAGATGATGCACAGGAACATGATAAAACTATGCAGGATGATGCACAGGAACATGATAAAACTATGCAGGATGATGCACAGGCTCATCAGTCTTCCGAGAATGAAAAGAATAGAGCGCATGATAAGGCTATGCAAGATGACGCACAGGCTCATCAG
>JAXJPK010000177.1:0-7881 GCA_036311705.1 Clostridia bacterium | reverse complement strand
TCATTGACAGTACGCTGTCAATCGCAGCCTTTCCCGACGCACTTGTTATCTTTGTGTTTGCAAGATACACAATATCAAATATTGCGGCAATAGCATCGGCTGTGTTCAAATCATCATCCATTGCGGCACAGAATTTGTCACGGCAAGCATCAAGCTCCTTTTTAAGCTCCGCGTCACATTCCGCATCAGATGCATTATCCTTTAGGAATTCAAGGTTTTCTATACAGGTATATACTCTCTCAACTGCCGATTTTGCCTGCTCCATAAGAGTATCAGCAAAGTTAATCGGACTTCTGTAATGAGCGGAAAGCATAAAGAAACGAATTATTTCTCCGTCATACTCTTTCAGAATATCTCTAACTGTAAAGAAATTACCGAGCGATTTACTCATTTTTTTACCGTCAATATTAATATATCCGTTGTGCATCCAATATCTTGAGAATGGTTTGCAGTTGGCACACTCGCTCTGTGCAATTTCATTCTCATGATGCGGGAAAATCAAGTCCTGACCGCCTGAATGGAGGTCGATTGTTTCACCGAGGAACTTATTTGCCATAGCACTGCACTCGATATGCCAACCCGGTCTTCCCTCACCCCAGGGACTCTCCCAATACGGCTCCCCCTCTTTTTTCGCTTTCCACAAAGCGAAATCCATCGGGTCATCCTTACGCTCGTTTATATCTATTCTTGCACCAAGCTCCAAATCCTCCAACGGTTGCTTTGAAAGCTTGCCGTACTCGTTAAACTCCTTTGTTCTGAAATATACATTTCCATCAACATTGTATGCATAACCGTTTTCCTCAAGGCGTTTTATAATATCAATAATTGCGTCAATATTCTCTGTCGCCTTAGGGTGAACAGTTGCAGGGCGAACACCTATAGCCGCCGCATCCTTATAATACTCGGCGATAAATCTGTCTCCGAGCTCTTTTACGGTTATCCCCTCGTCATTTGCCCTTTTTATCATTTTATCGTCAATATCCGTGAAGTTCTGAACAAATGTTACTTTATAACCGACATATTCAAGATACCTACGCATTGTATCAAACACAATGAACGGTCTTGCGTTACCGATATGGAAGTAATCATAAACGGTCGGACCGCAAGAATACATTTTGACATTGTCTTTATCTGCAGGTATAAATTCCTCTTTTTTCCTTGTAAGAGTATTATAAATTTTCATAAATATGACCTCTGTTCTGTTTAAACCGTTCTTAGACGGTCTGTACTAAATTGATAAGCCCCATCAAAGCTTTATTTCTTTAATGTACCAAGATTTGAAGCTGTCAGATACGCATTGATAAATCCGTTAAGCTCGCCGTCCATAACAGCCTGAATATTTCCCATTTCGTAGCCTGTTCTCAAATCCTTTACCATTGTATAAGGCTGGAAAACATACGAACGAATTTGGTTGCCCCAACCGTTCTCCGTCTGAACGCCCTGAATTTCGGAAATCTTTTCTTTCTGCTGCTGTTCGGCAATTTCAACAAGCTTCGCTTTTAGCATTTTCATTGCGTATTCACGGTTCTGAAGCTGTGAACGCTGTGTTTGACACGATGTTACAATACCTGTCGGAATATGCGTCAAACGCACCGCAGATGAGGTCTTATTAATATGCTGACCGCCTGCACCTGATGCACGGAACACATCCATTTTTACATCCTCGGGTCTGATGTCTATATCAATATTATCATCAAGCTCGGGCATAACCTCAACGGAGGAGAATGAGGTCATTCTCTTACCCTGTGAGTTGAACGGTGAAATTCTGACAAGACGGTGTATGCCCTTTTCGGCTTTAAGATAGCCGTATGCATTTAGTCCCGAGATTTCCATTGTGCAGCTCTTTATGCCTGCCTCATCACCGGGAAGTGAGTCCATTATCTCCGCTGTAAAGCCGTTCTTCTGTGCCCACATCTGATACATACGGATAAGCATTTCGCACCAGTCTTGCGCCTCTGTTCCGCCTGCACCCGCATGGAAGTTCAGAATGGCGTTTGAGCTGTCATATTTACCGCTCAAAAGCGTTTCAAGACGCATTTTCTCTATGTCGGCATTAAGCTTCTCGACAGTCTTTGCGATTTCATCAACAAGACTTCCGTCCTCCTCCTCTTCCGCCATCTCAATCATCATCAACGCGTCCTCCTGCGTTGTTGCGATTGATTCAAATGCTGCAAGCTTATCTTTTAAATTCTTTGACTTTTGCAAAACCTTCTGTGAATTTGCCATATCGTCCCAGAAACCCGGTGCGGCACATTCCTCATCAAGCTTTTCTATTTCCGCTTTCAATGAAGCAGTGTCAAAGTGAATCCCTCAAATCATTAATGCTTTTCTCCATATTTTGGAGGGCGAGTCTGTATTCATCATACTCTAACATTATTAATCACATCCTTTATCATTTATATTATACCTAATTTATCTGCCGCAGCAATGCTTGTATTTCTTGCCGCTGCCGCACGGGCATGGTTCATTCCTGCCCACTTTTTTATCAGAACGCTTTGGTGCTGACTTTAATGTTCCGTCACCACCCGTATCCATAGGCTTTGCAACCTGCTCCCGCTCTATCTTAACCCTCGGTTTCGCATTTAGAACATACTTAACCGTATCTCTCTTTATCGCATCAAGCAAGCCCTCGTACAAATCAGTTGCAACTGAACGATATTCAACAACGGGGTCATGCTGACCATATGCACGAAGTCCGATTTCACGCTTAATCTGTTCCATTTCGTCAAGATGATCCATCCACAGCGTATCGACAACTCGAAGCATTATAACTCTTTCAAGCTCTGCCATCTGCTCGCCGAATACTTCACATTGAGCGTTGTAATTATCGTTTGCAATCTTAACAAGCTCGTCACGAATATCCATCTTTGTTATTGTGTCAAGCTCCTCGTCTGTTACTGCAAATCTGCCCTGTGCACAAAGTGTTGAATTTGCAAACTCTGTCAAAGCACGAATATTCCAATCCTCGGGGATTTCCGAAATTCCGATATAGTCATCTATCGCAGAATCAATAATCTGCTCTGCCATACCCTTGATTGTTTCGCTTAAATCGTCGCCGTCAAGCACCATTTGACGCTGTTTGTAAATAATCTTTCTCTGCTCGTTCATTACCTCATCATACTGAAGTACATGTTTACGAGAGTCAAAGTTACGGCTTTCGAGGTTTTTCTGTGCATTCTCTATTGCGTTTGTAAGCATTTTTGCCTCTATCGGCTGATCCTCTTCAAGACCGAGAGAATCTACCATTTTCTTAACTCTGTCGCTGCCGAAAATACGCATCAAATCATCATCAAGTGACAAGAAGAACTTCGATGCACCCGGGTCACCCTGACGGCCCGCACGGCCTCTCAACTGGTTATCAATTCGTCTTGATTCGTGACGCTCCGTACCGATTATGAACAAGCCGCCCAAGCCAAGAACTTCTTCTCTTTCGGGCTGTATCTCTTTCTTGAACTTTTCGTTAAGCTCCGTAAATACCTTTCTTGCGTTTAGAATTTCCTCATCATCAGTATCACCAAAGCCTGTAGCCTCTGCAATAAGCTCATCCGTAAAGCCCTGTTTTGCCATTTCGTGCTTTGCAAGATATTCAGCATTACCGCCAAGCATTATATCAGTACCTCTACCCGCCATATTTGTAGCAATGGTAACAGCACCCTTTTTACCCGCCTGGGCGATAATCTCCGCTTCTTTTTCGTGATACTTCGCATTCAGAACATTATGCTTAATTCCAACCTTTTTAAGCAGCTTGCTCAAAAATTCGGATTTATCTACATTTACCGTACCGACCAATACGGGCTGTCCCTTTTCGTTACATTCCTTAATCTGTTTGATAACAGCAGCATACTTTCCTGCCTCTGTTTTATATACGCTATCATGCATATCCTCACGGATAACAGGCTTATTTGTCGGAACTGCAACTATATCAAGCTTATATATATGCTGGAATTCCTCCTCCTCGGTCAACGCAGTACCCGTCATACCCGAAAGCTTGCCATAAAGACGGAAAAAGTTTTGGAAGGTTATTGTTGCAAGAGTTTTGCTCTCATGCTCAACCTTAACACCTTCTTTTGCCTCAATTGCCTGATGCAAGCCGTCGCTGTATCGTCTGCCCGGCATAATTCTGCCCGTAAATTCGTCAACAATCATAACCTCTCCCTCGGGGGTTACAACATACTGCTGGTCACGATGCATAACGCCGTTTGCGTGCAACGCCTGGTTAATGTGATGCAACAGCTTCATATTCTCGGGGTCTGATAGGTTTTCAACATTGAACGCCTGCTCGGCTTTTTTTACGCCCCGCTCTGTAAGCGTTGCCGTTTTTGCCTTTTCATCTACAATATAGTCCGCATCAATATCGGTATCAAGCTGTTTATCGTCATGCTCCGTTAAAACAAGCTTCTTTATCCGCTTTGCAAACATATCCGCAACATGATAAAGCTCGTTTGCCGCCTCGCCCATACCCGAAATGATAAGCGGTGTTCTCGCCTCGTCTATCAATATAGAGTCAACCTCATCGACAATGGCATAGTTATGGCCTCTCTGCACCATTTCCTCTTTATGGACAACCATATTATCACGGAGATAGTCAAATCCAAGCTCGTTGTTTGTACCGTATGTTATATCACACGCATAAGCCGCACGACGCTCTGCATTATCCTTATCGTGGATAATAAGACCGCAGGTCATACCCAAGAAACGGTAAACCTTTCCCATCCATTCGGAATCTCGCTTTGCAAGGTAATCGTTTACGGTAACGATATGTACGCCCTTGCCCGTTAAAGCGTTAAGATATGCAGGTAGTGTTGAAACGAGAGTTTTACCCTCACCTGTTTTCATCTCGGCAATTCTGCCCTGATGCAAAATTATACCTCCGACAATCTGTACATAAAAATGCTTCATTCCAAGTACACGCCAGCTTGCTTCACGCATAACGGCAAAAGCCTCGGGCAGCAAATCGTCAAGAGTTTCTCCCTCGGCATAGCGTTTCTTGAACTCTGCCGTTTTTGCTTTTAACTCGGCATCAGAAAGCTTTTCCATTTCAGGCTCCAATGCCACAACTTTTTCAGCAATCGGATGAACCTTTTTTAGCTCACGCTCGGAATATGTTCCGAACAGTTTATCAAATAAATTCATATTTTCACCTCATAATAGTATAAAAAGTCATAGGTCAAAGTTATATAATTATGCAATAAAATGCATACATATGATATTATATCATATTTTTTTGCGTATTACCACTGTTTTTTGAAAAAAATACTTATAAATTGAAATATTTTTTAATGTTAATGATTTATTCATAAAAAATCCATTAAAAAAGTACAATAATATATTCAAAAAGCTATTGACAAAATAATAAATAGTGATATAATTCAGTTAAGGTCAAAGAAAGTCAAAGTCAAATTATTAGATTTACGATAGAAGGAAGTGATTATATGGGTATATCCGATAAAATAGAGGCGTTTATCCTGGAGCTTATGAAGCAGGAGCAGAAGGATTGGTTAAAAATACAGCGAAACGAGCTCGCTCAGATATTCGGTTGTGTTCCCTCGCAGATTAATTATGTTATTTCTACACGATTTAACCCCGAACGAGGGTATATGGTTGAATCCAAAAGAGGCGGCGGAGGCTGCGTCAGAATTCGCCGAATAGAAAATACACCGACAGCCACAGATACAATATCTGAAAGCGACAGCCGTATTATCATAAGGCAGTTGCTATTAAAAAACACAATAACGGAGCGTGAAGCATTATTAATGCAATCGGCAACAAGCAACTCTGCTCTTTACGGAGTGAGTGACAAGGATAAAACAAGAGCAAATATTTTAAAAAAAATGATAGAAAACACGATTAATAAGGAGGAATTAATATGATGGACTTATTTTCAGAACTATTTAATATGTTCGATGATTTTGACAGTGTGTTTGCGGCAAATGCAACACAGAGAGAAAGCAAGACCTGCCCCGTTTGCGGCTACACCTGGAGTGACTTTAACCGCAGCGGTAAATTCGGTTGCGGCGAATGCTACAAAACATTTCAGGACGGCTCGGAACGGGTACTTCGGCAGATTCATTCCACATCTGCTCATAGCGGAAAAATCCCATCAAAGTCAGGTGCAGAGGTTAAACTTAAACGCAAGCTTGAGGATTTAAGAAAACAGCTTAAAGAAGCTGTCAATCGTGAGGATTACGAAAGTGCCGCAAAGCTTCATTCACAGATCAAGGAAATTGAGGGAGGCGGAATAAAATGATTTGGTATAACGATTTAAATGACGGTATTATTATTTCAACAAGAATAAGGCTTGCAAGAAACCTTGCAAAAACCCCGTTCCCGACTGCATTACCCGAAAAAGACAGAGAACAGGTTAAGAACAAGTTAAGTGATTCGATTTTAAAAAGCAACTCGACATTGTCAAGTGATTTTAAGCTGTATAATCTTGACGAGCTTACGCCGTCAGAAAAGACAGCAATGCTTGAAGAACACTTAATCAGTCCACAGATGCTTAACGGCAAGGACAGAGCGGTGCTTGTGAATAAGGATCGAACAATGAGCATTATGCTTATGGAGGAGGACCACATAAGACTGCAAGTGATAATGGGCGGATATTGTCTTGATAATGCCTATGATTTAGCCGACAAGGTTGATGATGTTATGGAAGAATCGCTTGATTATGCTTTTGACGAGAAATTCGGATATTTGACGGCTTGCCCGACAAACGCAGGTACTGCGTTGCGTGCAAGCGTTATGATGCATCTGCCCGCACTCGTTTTAACGGGCAATATCTCAAAGGTGATGCAGTCGTTTTCAGGTATGGGAATAGCTGTAAGAGGCTTATACGGCGAAGGCACAGAGGCAGAGGGCTGTCTGTATCAGATTTCCAACAGCATAACACTTGGTTTAAGCGAAAAAGAGATAATCGAAAAGCTAAAAACCGTTGTCAATAAGATTTCGGATATGGAAAAACAGACAAGAGAATATCTAAAGAAAAACCACGCAGATGAGATTTCCGACAAGCTGTTCCGTTCCTATGGAATTTTGAAGTATGCGAGAAAAATAACATCTGCCGAGGCAAAGTCAATGCTATCGGAGGTTATGCTTGGTCAAAATATGGGAATAATTAACTGTGACGGCAAAATGACACCGCTTGAACTTATAATAAAAACAAGTCCGGCTGTTATTTCGGGAAAAGACTCGCTTTCACCCGAGGAACGGGATAAAAAGCGAGCAGAATTAATTAGAGAAAACATATAACTGTTATATGAGGATAGGAGGTAATATATATGTTATTTTCAAACTTCACAGAAAAAGCAAGGATTGCGATAAGTGAGGCACACGATACGGCTTGTGAGCTTGGTCACGGCTATATCGGAAGTGAACATATTGTCGCAGGGCTAATAAGAGAGGGCAGCGGAGTTGCGGCAAAGCTTTTGGAGAAAAGCGGAATTACCGAGGAAAAAGTTATTGAAAAAATAAAAGAGCTTACAGGCTCAAAGGAATCGTTAGACAAGAATACCGAGCTTGGGCTTACACCGAGAACAAAAAGAATACTCCAGCTTTCTGCGATTGAAGCAAGGAATATGGGGCATAGCTATATAGGAACAGAGCATATCCTTATGGCGATACTTCGTGACGGTGAAAGCGTTGGCGTCAGAATTCTGTTGATGCTTGGCTTGAACATTGCCGACACATATAACGAGATTGCAGAATCACTCGGCGACGGTATTGTTGAGTCTGCGGAAAACAACGCACATCAGCATCCAAAGAAATCGTCAAAAACAACCACGCCCACACTTGACGAATACGGCAGAGATTTTACGGCTCTTGCGGAGGAAAACAAGTTCGACCCCGTAATCGGCAGAAGTAAAGAGATTGACAGGGTTATTC
>JAXJPK010000176.1:0-2273 GCA_036311705.1 Clostridia bacterium | reverse complement strand
GTTGAACAGGTATTAGGATCATTCTGACCGTTCTGGAAATCAAATTCAACTGCATCTTCGCCAAGCTCGTCAATAATTGCCTGCTTAAAGCCTTCTGTTGCAGCATCAAGAGCCACATGCTCAACAAGCTGAACAATACCGATTTTATACTTTGTGCTCTCTGAACTGTCACCTGAACAGCCGGTGAGAGACAAACAACCTACGCACATAACAAGTGCCAACATAAGAGATAATACCTTTTTCATAACAAAAACTCCTTACATAAAATAAAAATTTGATAATAATTAGGTTTTACCAAGTACTTGCTTTTTTCTGTAACATAGTATATAATACTTTTCAGTATTAGTCAAACGAATAGTTTTAATGTTTGCTATCGAAATCTTCGATGTTGGAGGGAATACAATGGAATTACGCAATTTAATCACTTTTATTCATGTTGCAGAGCTTGGGAGCTTTACAAAGGCTGCAGAGCAGCTTGGTTACTCACAATCAACTATTTCATTTCAGATAAAACAATTAGAAGATGAACTCGGCTGTCTTTTGTTTGAAAGAATAAATCATACTATAACACTTACCCAAAGAGGTCATGAGCTTGTTTCCTATGCACATCAGGTTCGTGCTCTTACCGATGAGTTCAAAGAAAATCTCGAAGAAGAAAAGAAGTGCAGCGGACATATACATCTTGTAACGCCCGATTCTTTGTGTGATGCTATGGTTACCCCAAACTATATTGATTTTCACAAAAAATATCCTGATATTTCTGTTAAGTTCACAACTGCGGATACTGCAGTGATGTTTGATATGCTTGATCATAACGAGGCAGATGTCATAATAACCCTTGATAGTCACTCATATCATAAAGACTATGTTATTGCAAAAGAAGAGCCTGTTTCAATGCACTTTGTTGCAAATACCAAATCAAAGTTCGCCGGCAAAAAGAACTTATCCATTCACGATATTGTAAATGAGCCGTTTATCTTAACCGAGTACGGTCAAGGATACAGACGAGTTTTTGATAAAGAGCTTGCCAAAAAGTCATTAGAGATAACTCCCATCCTCGAAATTGGAAGAACTGATATGATAACCGCACTGATTGCCCAGGATGATCTTTACTCATTTCTTCCTGACTTTGTTACAGAAGAATTCGTTGAATCAGGAAAGTTGTGTTATCTCGATGTTTGCGACATAGAGATAGACATCTGGAAACAGCTTATCTATCATAAAAACAAATGGATGTCAAAAGCACTCAGATCATTGATTGACTATATAATTGAAAATGATTTTACAAACTAAAAATAAAGACAAAGGGCGTGCCTCCAAAATGAGACACGCCCTTAAATAATAGAATTATGAATTTACGGAATAGTCTTTCTTGAAACCATGTGCTCCGAAAATTTGCCAATGTCCAACACCAAGACGCTGCATAATTGCTTTTCTCTCTTCCAAACACAGTTTTGAGTCAGTATCAACAGAAGTCATAAGTATCGGTGCATACTGATTGTATTCTGCCTGCTCTGCTGTAAGGCCGTGTGTGTTGATGTAAATATCGCCTGTGATTGCAACATGCTTTGAGTAATCTATCAGCACAATTTCACCCGGAAGATGACCGCCTTTGCCTTCGTAAACCTCAAAATGCAGTTCTCCAAAATCGAAGAAGCCAATCTGTGTAAGCGGTTCTATAGGATTTGGTGTGTCATTCCATAATGCTGTTATCTTACCGGGATTTACCGCTTTGTATGATGTAAGAATTTTGCAAATGTTTATATACGGCTTATGGAGAGGATTGGATTCTCTGTACCCGTCCTTGCCTTCATATTCATTTACAAGGCAATTTACCGTTTTATAGCTTGCAATTATCTTATCAAATATCGGCAGAAGTCCGCAATGGTCAACATCTGCGTGAGTGACAAGAATTGTCTTTTTCATTGTATCAAATTCAGGAAGAAGTTTTTTGAATACATCAAGCATTTCATCGGTATAGCAGGCATATCCGCTATCTACAAACAACACTTTCCCATTGCTGTTAATGATTATTGTGTTGCTGCCACAAGGAGGCTCAATAAGGGTTATTTCCGTGTTATCTGATATTTTATGCTTACTGATACGCGGATTAAAGTTCTGACCTTTCGCACTGCCTAATAACTCTGCAAATTTACTGATGCTGTCAAAAGTTCTGTATGGTGACAAACCCTGTTCATCAAGAGTTTGCATTGCAAGATTAACATGTACCAGAAGTTCACGGCTTACATCCTCTGAAAGTCCCATTGTCTGTG
>JAXJPK010000175.1:0-3300 GCA_036311705.1 Clostridia bacterium | reverse complement strand
TGAGCCGCACCTGCAACAGCACCCTCCTCAGCGTGGGTTGAGCCTATAACGCCTTCCCTTTTTGCTGCAACAACCGCTCTTTCAAGTATTTTTCCTATTCCGTTCTTAAAATCACTTCCGAAATCTACCGCCGCAGACTTAATTCCTCTTTCGGCTAATTCCTCTTTAACGCTGTTCTCTTCCTCTCGTGTTTCACTCATAGCCATACGCACTGCGGCTTTAGCTACTGTTTTGCTTCCATTCTCCAAATAGTTTTCCATTTGTTTTGTTTCCTCCGTTTTACTATGCTTCATATCCCCTGCCGGCATTTATCCCGGCAAGGTAACCTGTTGACCAAGCGACCTGAAGATTATATCCGCCTGTATATCCGTCAACATCTATAATTTCACCTGCAAAATACAAGCCACTAACAAGTTTTGATTCCATTGTAGATGAATAAATCTCATTAACTTTAACCCCGCCTGAGGTTATTATTGCTTCCGAAATAGGTCTAAATCCCGTAATATTAAGTGAAAGACACTTAATATTTTCGAGCAGACTTTTTCGCTCCTCTCGGGTTATTTCGCAGACACTCTTATGCGGCTCAATTCCTGATAAGCTTATTATAACAGGAATAAGCGTTTTTGGCAATAGTGCATCAAGAGCATTAATAATGTGTTTATTTTTTTGTTTCTCGAAATCACGCAGAATTCGAGAATCTAACTGTTCCTTTTCCAATGCAGGTTTTAAATCAATAGTAATTCGCACGCCGTCTGATATTGCTTTTTTTATATGTGCCGACATAGATAGAATAATTGGACCCGACACACCAAAATGCGTAAAAAGCATTTCTCCGAAGTCAGAATATAGTTTCTTATTTTTCTTATCAAATGCGGTAACACGAACATTTTTTAATGATAATCCCATTAAATCCTTGCAAAATTTTTCGTTTGATGTAAGTGGTACTAATGAAGGAACAATAGGGACAATAGTATGTCCTACTTTTCTTGCTATATCATACCCCGAGCCGTCAGAGCCCGTCTGCGGGTACGATGCACCTCCTGTACACAGGATAACACTATCACAATAAAAGTCGCCCAAAGTCGTTTTCACGCCCTTGATTCTGCCATTATCACATAATAGTGATTTAACCTCAGCCTTTACAAGCTTAACATTTTTTTGCAAAGCATATTTTCGCATTGCCGAAACTACATCCCGTGCATCATCACTTTGCGGAAACACTCTGCCGCCTCGCTCAACTTTAGTTTTTACTCCGTAATCCTCAAGCAATGCAACAATGTCATCATTTGAGAATGTATAAAGTGCGGAGTACAAGAACTTCCCGTTAACGGGATACATTGAAATCATATCCTCTATATCACAAGCATTTGTTATGTTGCAACGACCTTTTCCGGTTATTCGTAACTTACGACCAACCGCCTCATTTTTTTCGATTAAAATAACTTTGTCTGCCGTTTTCGCCGCCGTTCCTGCAGCAATTAAACCTGCAGCTCCGCCACCGCATACAATTACCGTCATTTCACACTCCACTCCTCCGTCTGTCGTATAAAGTTCTCAATAGACGGAGAAACGCCGCCTTTAAGCTTTGCACTTGTAACAACGCTATCTTTCAGAAAACATATAGGTGCAAACGGACATTCCGCTTTAATTCTTTCGTATAATTTAAGTGAAATATCTTGCTTGTCCGTTTTACTCGTAAGCGTTCCTAATTGCGACAATAATATATCTGTTTCATTGTCTGCAAAACCAAACATATTAGAGTTTGAACAAACCATATCTGTTAAGTCATTATTGGGCTGAATGTTAACTTCTCCGATAAAACAGTCATAATCTCCATTAAGGATTCTTTGCTCGAACTCCTCGCCCGAGCATTTTAATACAGAGTTTCTTAATCCGTTTTTCGTCATTTCGGACGATAGATTTTCCGCTATGGTTACCCGTTCTTCACTCTCTGAATTAACAAGAATATTTATACTAAAATATGTCATACCATTGTTATCGGCATAATAATAAACGCCTCGTTTATCCTTTTTCCAACCATTATCGGCAAGCTCCTTTTCAACAGCGCCTGAATCGGTGTTTAGCTTTCCTGCACTTTTTGGATAATACTCCGATGATGGATTGATTGGATAATTTGTTGCTACGGCTCTTGAAAAATAAATATGCGTTGCAACATTTTTCCTGTCTAAAAGCATAGATACGCTTCGTCTTGCTTCAGGAAAACTAAATACGGGATTTTTAGCATTAAAGCCTACCAATACCATTTTATTTGATATAATGTCATATACCTGCGAGTTACTGCGAGGTGTGTATGTTTTCATATCAAGAATATCAGAATTCGCCACATCTATAACACTTGCGTTAAACAATGAAACAAACTTTTCATCATCAGGCACACTCTTTATTTTTATTTCCGACAATTTAGCGGGATTGCCATGATATTCGTTAAAAGCAGAGAGTTTGTCGTAATTCAAGTAAAATGGCCCCGTTCCTATAGGCTTATAATCATCCTTAACAGATGCATTTTTTATTATTGGAAATATAAGAAGTGATGCCGGTTCAGGAACCGATCTGTCAAATTTAATATTAACTGTATAATTATTTTCGCACGAAACATAAGTCATATTCTTTACAAGACTTTTATAATTACCGCCATGTTTCTTTATCGCATTAATTGTGTATGCTACATCTGCTGCGGTGAAATCTGTTCCGTCATGCCATTTTACGCCTTTTTTTAGGTTTATCTTTATACTTCTTCCGTCAATTGCCGTATTATAGGATTCTGCAAGCACCCCAACGGTATGCATATCAGAATCCATTCCAAACATAGGCTCAAAAATAAAGCCGAGCATAGCTTTTGTTGTCGGAGAAACTGTCATAAGCGGATTATAGCTGTCAAGCATTGTAACTCCAATCGTTATGGAATTTTCTACTTCTTTTTTTTCATTTTCTATGTTGCTATCCTGCGGCTCGTCCGCTTTAAAAAAAGATTGAAGATATGCTCCAAATTTACTTTTGCTTTCACAAGCCGACAATGATAATATTAAAACCATAGAAAGAATAATAACTGCTGTTTTTTTCATGAAAATTCCCCTCTGTGATTATTTTTCTTTCTTTGACCGAAAATAGTTATATACATTTTCAGCGGATTTTAAATCCATTGATTCAATTTCTGCTAATTCGTTAACTTCCGCCTTTTTTATTTTATCAATATTTCCGTATTTAGTCAATAGGGCAAGACGCCTTTTTTGCCCTATTCCCGGAATTTTATCAAGCTCCGAATCTATCTTGTTATGCAGC
>JAXJPK010000174.1:0-5835 GCA_036311705.1 Clostridia bacterium | reverse complement strand
TCAGAACCATAACCATTACCTTTTGTTTCTTTTAATATCTGTGACATCTGTGCAAACTCGTCAATGATAACGAAGATTGCAGGAATGTTCTCACTTGAAGGTACATCTGTAAGCTTCGACCAACCTCGTTGAGCAAAAAGGTATTCTCGTTCTGCCAATATATTTGTTAATTGGTCAAGTATATCAAATACTAAATCTTCTGATTTTTCTAAAAGCAAATATTTAACATGGGGCGGGCGATTTTTTACATATCGCTTAAATTCCAACATCTTGAAGTCTAATAACCATAATTCAACTTCATCAGGATGATAGTTCATCAAAAGTCCACTTATAATTGTATGTAATAAAGTTGACTTACCGGAACCTGCTGCACCCATAATATATGCTGCAAATGTTTCATTTTCAAAATTACAGTTTATAACATTGTCATTTTCATCAATAGCAAATGGAATAGAAATAGGTTTGCGTTTTGGTCCTGTTGATTTTGTTGGAACATTTACTTTATATCGTTTGAAATACTTTGTTCCAATTTCAACCGGAGTAGTTGCTTTTAATACATTTGCTATAAACTCTGAGGGAATAGAAGTAGGCGAAGTCATCCACTTATAGCTTAACCATTTGTCATCCTTCTTGATATAGAATTTCCCATTAGAGTCACTAATAATTTGAACCATATTGTTTGATGTCACATTATAGTTCTTTTCTTTTGTTCTGCCTTTGCTACCACCATCGGCACTTCTTGTCATATTGATTATGGTAAGACCGAACTTTGTAGCATTGTTGAGCAAATAAGACATTTCCGGTTTATCAGATTTGAAAGATTGTTCAGCTCTGTTTATTACCAATAATCTTAATGGTATTTTCTTTGTGTTTTTAGGATTTCTATTATATTCGTGTACTGTGCTTGCACCCAATACACCTTCGATTTTTCTATAAAAACTTGCTAAAACTGATACTTGTTGTTCAAGTGATTTCTCGTCATAAGCAACTTCATCAACAATACTATTCTTACCACTTGCCAAACCATACAAAGGTCCTAACAACTCTGAATTATAGTGAATATAATCTAAAAGAGTAATTTTATATTCAGTAGGCTTAAAATAACGCAGTAAATTAAGTATTAAAGCCTGAACGCCTTGTGCAACTTCACGTTCGTTTTGGTCAACATATTCAACATTGATTATTTCATAGCTATCCGTTGTATATCCGCAAGGACAATTAACCATTTTGGTGCTTTCGTCAAAATGATTACCCAAACTCTGTTTAAGATCTCCCAATAATATTCTAGGAGCATCTATTGCGAATTGCTGAAAACCAAATAGCATCATTCTTTTTCTCTGTGTTGCGATTTTCCAATTAGAGAAGTAAGAGGGAGTTATTTCGTAATCTCTATGAATCATTTCAAAAAGCTGAACTAATGCAATCATAGTTTCACTTTTTAAATAGTTTTTGCAATCTACTAAAACCTGTTTTTTTGAGTTGTTTATTTGAGCTATTTCATTTGCCTTTTGTCCTTCAAGAGAAGAAAGCTCATTATTTTCTCTGCTTGTTACTTTCTTAAGTTCATTTTCAACAAAAGACAAATAACCGCTTGCTAAATCAATAATCTGTCCGGCAACATTGTCATTTCTGCTTAAACTATTGATTCTTTCTATAAGATTATTCAAAGCTCCAATATCAGGTATTTTTGCAGGAGCAGAAGGGTTTATATCTTTATACGAATTATCTTTAGCAATGCGGTAATATTTCAGGATTTCCTCTTTTAAATCAATCTGCTTTTGTTTTTCGGTTTGATACTTTGAAATGATAGAGCCTTTTAGGGCATCATATTTAGAATCAATACCTTTTAACTGCGTATCGAATGACATAAATTTACTATGCAATTTTTGAAACTCATTATTTAACACCTTTAATTGTTCTTCTATTGTCATAAATCTACATCACCTTTCACATCGTCCTACATAACATCATACGAAATATTATGAGAACGGCAGTAGTTTTCAACATATTGGTTATTTCTTATTGATATATGCAAGGTTGATTGACAACCATTAAATGCTGCTTCTCCAATATGTTTTACATTATCTTGCATAATCACTTTTTCTAACTTCTTGCAATTTAAGAATGCTGAATTTCCAATTCTTTCAACATTTTTAGGAATACTTATATTTTCCAAGCTTTCGCATTCACAGAAAGCGAAATCACCAATCTCATTGATGTTTCTTGATAGCATAACACTTCTTAACTTGGTACAATATTGAAATGCTCGTTCTCCGATTCTTTCAATGCTACCCGGTAACATAATTGATTCTAATGATTGGCAATATTCAAAAGCTCTTGTGCCGATATTTTTTATCATAGTGTTAAAAGTAATTGAAATCAAATGGGCCGCCTTACTAAAGGCGCTATTACAGATTTCAGTTACATCGTCTTCAAGAAAATAATTTGTGTCATCTTTCCCGATGGGATAGAGGATTAGTTTTGTTCTATCCTTTGAATGTAAAACACCACCTAAACTTGAATAAGAGGGGTTTTTACTATCGACATAAAACTCTTTAAGTTTATAACATTCAAAAAAAGATTTCTGCGAAAATCGTGTAACACTTTTTGACAATGAAATTCTTTCAGTTAAATTCCTATCAAATGCTCTGTCGCAAATTGAAGTAATTCCATCAGGTATAGCAATTTCTGCATTACCTTTATTAGCGACACGCAACACTTTCCGTTCTGATTTATCTATTAAAATATTATTGGTAACACAATAGTGATTGTTTGAACCAACAATAATATTTTCCAATTTAAAACATCCATCAAATACCTGTTCGGCAATAGATTCAATACTTGATGAGATTTTTATCGTGTGTAAATTTGAGCAATTCATAAAAGCTTTGCTTCTGATTTTTTTAACTCGGTCTGAAACTTCAACACTTTCTAAGTTTTTATTTGCTGCAAAGGCTTTATAGCCAATGATTCCATATTTGCTCAAAAATCTGTTTATATCTTCGCTACCGTCATATAAACCTTTTGTAACCTCTTTGTTATCCAAAGATATTATTTCTCCTTGTGAGTTACCTGAAGGTTCGGTAGAAGGTGTATTGTTTGCTTCTAATTCGACTTCAATTCCAACGGCAGAAGCAATACTTGTAACTGCATAAAAGGCGGCTGATTCTGTTATCCAAATATCTGAAATCAACTGTTTTGCACATCTTGTAGCCGCTTGCTTTTGTTCCGGTTCTGTAAAGTCTTTTGCTTTCAATAATTCCGTGCCAACACCTTCTTTTAATGCTGACACAATCAATTTTCGTTCTCTTTGTAGTTTTGGTACATAATCCATCAGTAAAGCATTTATTCGCTTAACATCCGTGATTTCAACATCATAGCTTTCAAGAACTTCTTTTAAAGCCATTCTGATATTCAATTCTTTATTTGAAAAATCTGCACCATCTAAATCTGCTCCGCAAAAGGGACAGATATAAGTATTACTTGTTATAAAGCTTTTTTCTTCCCAAGTTTTATTGCATTTTGAACACTTGATAACTATCACTCCTTTAGCAGATTTATAAATTAGTGTACAGATATGCCTTTAACGGCATATCTGTACATTATTAAGTTTATCCTTGTGATGTTTCATCATCAACAACAACGTCCTCTATGGGAGTTGCTTCAACAGATTCGGTAACAACAGGTTCCTCAACAACATCTTCCTCAGTTGTAATATCAACAGAATTGTCCACTACCGGGGAATCTGTAATAATAACTTCTGTATTTTCTTCTGAATTAGGTATGTCAGGTTTTGTTACAACAATACATTCTTCGTCATAAGCAGTTGTTTCTTCTGCTTCAGATATTATTGTTTCTTCGCCTTCAATAACCTCTGCCGTGTCAATCGCTTCAGCTACAACTGTGGTATCTGTTGTAGTTTCGGTTTCAACCTTGGCACCGCAATCGCCACAATGAGTTGCATCATCATCAATAATCGCACCGCAAGCTGCACAAACAACTTTTTCAGCAGGCTTGTTTTCGGTTTCCTCACCATTCGGTGTAGAATTGATTCCGTGTTCTAATTCAACTCGTCTGCGTTCTTCTTCAGCCTTTTGAGCTTCAGCTTTTCTGAGTTCTTCAACTTTTGCCTTTTCTTTTTCTTTGTCAAACTCTCTTACTTCATCAATATCACTAATTCTATCGAAGTCTATCATTACTGCAACAGACACATCATCACCGCTTCCTTTAGCAGAAAGACGAGGGAGATAATCGTGCAAATCATTTATAGCTTCATCAAATTCAGTTGTCATGAAAGAGTAAAGAACTGTTTTATACAGATTGTTTAACTGTTCATCATTTTTAAAGCAATCGTCAATTCCGTCAGTTCCAACAAATACTGCAATAGGTAATCTTTCAGAATAGAAATGTCTGAAATTATCTAATGCGTGAGAATCGCAAATAGAGGTTGTGGCATTTAAAAAGCACTTATTGTCCCAAGGAATAGGTTGCAAAAACTTTCCTTCGGGATTTACTGCAACACACTTACCGTCACCGATTTGAATACCAATCCAAAATTCTTTAGTCATACCAACGGCAATCATTGTTGTACCATAGGCACTTTCAATTCGTTTGTCCTCAAGGTATTTCTTTTTTGCCTTATCAGAAATGGCAGCTAATTCAGCTTCCGTAAAAGGATTTTCTTCATAGTGTGTATATATTGCTTCGTTCCAATCGTTTATTATGGATGCTTCAAGCTGCTTTATCAGCACTTTGTTATTTTGCTTGAGTTCATCAGCCTTTATGTTTTTTATAAAGTTTCTGATGTTTTCTTCAGCTACTTTTACACCAAACTGCGAACCATAAGCACTTCTCATATAGTCATCGCCACCGTGACCATCACAAACGATTGCAATAGCACAATCTTCGTCATAATAGCTTATAGCGGCATCTTGACATTCTTTATTTTTCTTTATATGGCTTGCACCTTGTACTGATAAATGAAAGGATTTTGCATTCATAAAATGCCCTCCTTTCTACCACTGAACACCGTCATCATCAAAGCTATCCCAATCAGCGGCATCAGCAGTTTGAGCCTGAATTTCCTTAACAAATTCGTCCTGTTTAGACGGAATTGCATCTTCACCATTAGCAGATGCACCGGATTCACCTGAACCTGTTCCGGCATTAGAACTCTTACTTCCAATTTCAGAAGCTCTAACACTTACAAACTGAATCCATTTTTTCAAAGCTTCAGGACTATGAACAGTAATAACTGCTTCACTGTTTCCTGTGAAATCAGCTAATACCTGCTTATTTGCATCTTCGCCGATTGCAATAGCAACCTTGATAGCCTTTTTGAACCAGTTATTCTGTTTCAAAATATCCAAGCCGTGCTTGTAGTTGTCAGTAGGTTCACCGTCAGACATTAAGAAGATAGCAGGAGCGAAAGAACCTGTTGCATCGCTCATAAAAGCATTACGAGATAACTTTTCGTTAAGTTGTCTGCAAGCTTCACCGAGGTCTGTAACACCGTTAGCATCCAAGTAGTTCCATCTGAAATTTTCAGCAGCTACAGGAGCACTATCAATCCATTTAGCACCTGTTGAGAAAGACAATGTTGCAACTTTAATCTGAGCATCAGCATTGCTTTCAGAAATATCTTTTAATTCCGGTACTATTTCTTCGATAGCAGAGTTAACTGTACCGATTTTAGCACCACTCATACTTCCTGAAGTATCAACAACAAAGAACAAAACCATCGTTCTTCTAGGAACTTCTACAACTTCATCGTATAATCCCTTTGTTTATATCCTCCTTAAATATTGTACTTTCTTTTTAATTCAATAACTTTAG
>JAXJPK010000173.1:0-4147 GCA_036311705.1 Clostridia bacterium | reverse complement strand
AGCCACTATCATTGAACCTCATATCGGGTTTCTTTGAATTAGGCATAACATCACCTCTCAGATTCTCTTTTTTTACTTTTATTTTGCTTATCAACCTCAGTACCCCAAATAGTAATATCGTTTGGTATTTCGCATTCATTGAGTATTTTAAACAATGTTTTTAAGCTCCCGTGCTTTTTAGAATACTCTTGCATTTCAGTACGATATGGCGTTGCTAATTCTCTACACAAAGAACATTCATTAGTTTTACTGACACAACCATCAACATCTCTGTATGTATGTGGCATATACATCAAGTAGTCGCAACCACATCCTGAACAATGAAAACATTTGTCCTCAACAATTCTATCTATAATCTCTTTACACTTTTCAGGAAACAGTTCCATATTTTTCCTCACGGATTGTTTTTTAACAATAACATATTGAATGTTGTTATATCCTTCATAGTATAAAGGCTTAATTATATCTCTGTGTTTTTTTACTACATCAAAAAATTCCTCAAAGCCATAAACATCTTCACGGTTTTCGTTTTTTGCATAAAACAAAGTGACATTTTTTTCTTTTCGTGAAAACATAACATCACCTCTCAGGCTCCGGTGGTTTTTTCTTCTTTTGGTTTTGTTCCTGAAACCGAATATGCTTCAAGGCTCGTTGGCAGAAATCTTTCTGTGCTGAAAGTAGGCTTGTAGTGTAATGTCCCCAATTATAGTTATCTTTGCTACCATAACATTCCCAAGTAACAAATTCATTAGGTCTTGTTTCGTGTACGCCGAGTACAATTTCTGATTCTCCGATTGTAATAGAGTTTGTTATAATGTATCCTGCGTTTTTTCTCCATTCCATAGTGTTTACCTCCATAAAAATAGCCGACATACTTTTTATTCGTTGTCGGCATTATCTGTATTAAGTTTTTCAAGGCTTCGTTCCTCCTGACCTGCTACTATAAAGCAACACATTGTTGCTACACCAAAAATGCTTCCGCCAACAAACGAAAGCACTATCCATAACCAATTCAATTTTATCTCTCCATTTCTCTTTGTTTTTTACGATACATTTCTTCAAGCAGCTTATAGATTGTATCTTCAATCTGCTTTTTTGTGTAATTCTTTGGGAAGTATCGTTTGATTTTGTCCTCACCAAGAGTTATCTTAACCTTTTCCGGTTTTTCTTCATTCATTATGGCAATCATAACATCAGGATTTAGTGTGCCTTTTTCATATTCCTTACGCATCTTTTTAGCTTGAGCGATAGAAGGAGCCGTATCTTCTGATTCAATAACTTCTAAAACCTCGTTCTGTGCTTTTGAACCGAGATAAGAAAGCTCAACGGCAGCATTCATAGCAATGATCTTGTTATCCACCATATCAAGTAGCTTATCTACTAATTCGGTAAGTCTAACATATCGTGAAATCTGATTTTTACTTTCACCAACTTGTTCAGCCAAAATCTCTCTTGACTCAATTCCGGACTTCCGCCCAAATTGGTCGGAAGTTAAATCTGTGCGTTCACCTTGCCGTTTCATAGCTTCAAGTTTCATTTGATATGCCTTTGCTTTTTCACTTGGCAAGATGTGTTCTCTCTGAAGGTTACTGTCAACAAGAAGTATTATTGCAGTATCATCATCAAGGTCTTTTACTACAACCGGAACTTCCTTAATCCCTGCGATTTCACAAGCTCTTACTCGTCTGTGTCCTGAAAGAATTTCATAGCCACCTTCAGGATGAGGTCTTGCAATTATCGGAGAGAGTATTCCGCTAAGTTTGATACTTTCAACAAGTTCGGTCATATTATCATCATCAACGACCTTAAAAGGTTGGTCAGAAAAAGGTTTTAACTCACTAATCGGAGTAGGCTTAATTTCTTCTGTTCTTCTGCCAATATCATCTTTAAATAAATCATCGTATGATTTCAGACCTATGTTTATTCCGTTGCTTGCCATTTTCAAGGACCTCCTTTGTCAAGTTTCGATATGCTTCAGCAGCTTTTCCGTTCTTATCATAAGCAAAAATACTTTTGCCGACAGAAGATGTTTCAGCCGCTTTAATTGAGTGGGGAATTTCCGTTTTGAACACAGTCACATTTTTTGAATAGTTCATTCTGATTACTCTTGAAATATCTTTAGCATAGTTTGTTCTGCTATCAACCATTGTCAGCAATATACCACCGATTTTCAGATTGGGGTTAATTTGTCTTTTTACTTTGCTCACGGTTGTAAGAAGCATTTCCAAACCTTTTGCCGGGAGATAGTGGGATTGTACGGGAATAATAACTTCATCTGCTGCAACAAGGGAATTGATTGTCAACATTCCGAGAGAAGGGGTACAATCAATGATTACATAATCGTAAGCATCTTTTACCTTGTCAATGTAGTTTTTCAGAACTCGCTCTCTGCTCATAATGTTTACAAGTGCTGTTTCCATACCTGAAAGCTCAATGTTTGCAGGCACAAGATGAACTCCTTCATCGTGATGCAAAATGCCTTCTGTTTTATTGAAGTCTTGTTCATTAAGTGCCTTTTGCATTAGTGTTGAAAGAGTTACCGACATTCCATCGGGATTTTGATAACCCAAGCTTTCTGTTAAGCTTCCCTGAGCATCGCAATCTATAAGCAGCACCTTTTTACCTTCATTTACAAGACCGATACCCAAGTTTACTGTTGTGGTGGTTTTTCCAACACCACCTTTTTGATTTGCAATCGCAATAACTTTACTCACCATCAAAACATCCTTTCCATTATTTATTAGGGTTTCATAATCTGCTTCCGGATCAACAATCACAATGTCATCATCGTATATTACATGAGCCATCCAATATTCCATTATTGCTTTAATGGCTTCTTGCTTTTGTTTGCTGATCCTTTCTCCGAAAGAGTTGTAATAGTGCTTCAAAGATAATCACCCCCAATTAGCCATATCGTGTTTAACTTTTGCTGAATACCAATTATCGGTAGTTTCAGGGGCACGATATATGGTTGTAATTAAAAATGCCCGTATATTACGGACATTTGAAGCATTTTCACTCAAAGCGAAATGTATGTATTCAATATGTGAACTGTCTATCTTCAAAAATCTGCTCTTAACAACAGTTTGCGGATATTCTTGTTTATTTATGCGTATAGTTTCTTCTTTACTGCATACAACATCTACCATAAGTGAAACAATCTCATCAAGCCATTCTTTACGGTATCTCTCAACCATAATATCGTATTCTATATTTTCCTTAATAAGTGTTTCGTATGTTTGTCTTTCTCTTATCCATCCCATCGCATCTGAAGTGTCAGATTCTTGTTCTGTTTGTTCGCTGATAGGATATGATAGGATAGTCTTATTAAAATCAGTATTATTATAATCAGTATTATTTGTATTAGTATTATTACCGTTTGATTTTGGAACTTCTTGACTTTCGACATTCATACTTCTTGAAGTTTGATTATCATACTTCCGTGAGTTTGATTTTGGAACTTCCTGATTTATGGTATTCATACTTTCTGAATTCTGATTTTCAAACCTGATTTCCTCAGAGTAGATAAAGTTCTTTACATAGATTATATTTGGCTTTCCTAAACCTTGTCTTTTTCGTTCAATTAAACCAACTATGTTATCAAGTTCATCGAGAAGCTTTGCAGCTTTCTGTCTTGCACATCCCATATCTTCAATGATTTCTTCCATTGTGTAAATGATATATACCCGGTTATGTTCATCAACCCAACCGTTTCTGTTTGATAAACCCATTCTGTCAAGCATAAGACCATATAACAATTTAGAATCTGTTGACATCACTTTGAACCGAGAATCAGTTATCAATACTTTAGGAATACGGAAGAAGATAAAGTGTTCAGCTTCTGTACCGTAAAAGTATTCAAAGTTATATGACATTGTATTCACCTCCTTGTTTTTGGTATAAAAAAACGGATAGGTTTGTGTTCCTATCCGTTAAAAGCCAATATTAAATTATTTGTCGATTTACCTCGCTTTCTGTATCTTTTTGCATTGTTAAATGCTATGTTTTTCAAAAGAATTTCGGACAAAAATCATTGAAAAACCCCGTAGTTATGCGGTTTATCGGCTTTTGTCCTATTATAACACAAGCATCTATTCTTCTTACTATTCCTGTTGCTTTCATATTGGTATTTCTCCTTTAATTTCGT
>JAXJPK010000172.1:0-3457 GCA_036311705.1 Clostridia bacterium | reverse complement strand
TATCACCCGTTGCGTGATTTTAATCCCAAACGCTGGGAGTCGCTTAATATAAAAAAAAAGTATTATACAACTCATTTGCATAAGGGTGCGTTCTATGTGCCTAAATATGTCGAGGATTTGTTGAGCGGTGTAGAATAAATTGATTGAAAGGAAATACAATGCAGAAAAATATAGAAACATTTTTGGGCTGTGACAGCGAGTACGAGGAAAGCCGAATCGTTATATTCGGAGCACCGTTTGATTCAACTACCTCATACCGACCCGGGACGAGATTTGCTTCAAGGCATATGCGAGCCGAGTCATACGGACTTGAAACATACAGCCCGTATCAGGGCAGTGACCTTGAGGATGCTAAAATATTCGATTCGGGTGATTTGGAGCTGTGCTTTGGTGATTCCTCAATCGCACTTAAAGATATCGAGGAACATACAAGGAGAATACTAAATGATGATAAACTACCGCTAATGATTGGCGGCGAGCATCTTGTAACGCTCGGTGCAGTGCGTGCGGTATGTGAAAAATACCCCGACTTACACATTATTCATTTTGATGCACACGCGGATTTGAGAGATGAATACCTCGGTGCAAAGCTCTCGCACGCATCTGTTATGCGGCGTTCATGGGAGCTTGTGGGGGATGGGCATATTCACCAGTTCGGAATAAGAAGCGGTGAGAGAGCCGAGTTTATATGGGGAAAAGACCATATTAATACACAGCTTTTCAATTTTGAGGGGCTGGAAAAGACCATAGATGAGCTAAATGGAAAGCCTGTCTATTTTACAATAGACCTCGATGTGCTTGATGTTTCGGTATTCCCCGGCACAGGTACGCCCGAGGCAGGCGGCGTGAGCTTTAACGAGCTTTTGATGGCGATACTAAAAGTTGCAAAGCTTAACATTGTAGGCATGGATATAAATGAGCTTTCACCTATGCTTGACAGTAGCGGTGCATCCACTGCTGTTGCTTTAAAAATAATGCGTGAGCTTATGCTTGCGGTTTATAATAAGGAGGAGAATAAAAATGCAGGAGATTAAGCATAAGGATTTAATAATTGAGGTTGCAGACACAGGAAAGTTTTCTGTATTGCTAAAAGGTGCCGATTTGAAAAAGGTTGACAACCAGAACGCCAACTTTGAAATTAATGTCAACGGCGGAGAACAGTTGATGCTAAATGAGAATAATTTTGTATTTAAGGGTATTGATAGCTCGGAAAATACTGCTGTTTTGGCATATGAGTGTAAAAGATATCCGCTTGAAGTTGAAGTGAAGCTTGACTTTATACCCAATGCAAATGTATTCACGCAGACAAACACTGTAAAAAATACAGGTGATACCCCGATATTGTTGACAAAATTCTCGTCATCGCATATTGACGGTATTGCAAATGATGAAAAGGCTTGGTATAAACATAATTTAAGAATGCATATTTGCCATAGCAAGTGGCAGGGCGAGGGACAGTGGAAAACATATACCCCTGCAGAGATTGGTTTATACCCCACAACAACTCATTGCTGGGAAAGGGAAACCTTTAAGGTAAACTCAATCGGAAGCTGGTCAAACGCTTTTTATTATCCGTTGGTAATGATAGAGGATATAGATGAAAACAGAATATGGTTTATGGAAATAGAGGGTTCTCATAACTGGTACTTGAAGTTTTGTTCATATGGCGGTTATAATGATTCAAACTTGACACTTGAAGCGTCAGGTTGTGATGAAACTTTTGGTGGCTGGCATTATGAGCTTTTGCCGAACGAAACATATACCGCTGAAAGAGCTATTGTTGGATTGACGGAGGGCGGATTTGAAGAGGCTGTTCGTGAATTAACAATATTTAAACGCCAAGACTCGCTCATTAAATATGAAAATGATGTTATTCCTATTGTTTTTAATGACTATATGGATTGTGTTTGGGGCAATCAGCATCCCGATGCAGTTATTCCGCTTATTGAAAAGTCGGCAGAGCTTGGCTGTGAAGTGTTCTGTATTGACGGCGGCTGGTGTGCGAACGCAAGCGGAGTTAAAGGACTGGGCGACTGGCAGCCGAGAAATGAATTATATGGCGAGGTATCACTAAAGGATCTTGCGGATAAAATAAAAGAAGCGGGTATGATTCCGGGTATTTGGCTTGAGCTTGATGCTTGCGAGGATACGGCGTATGGTTTTACAATGGACGAGGATTCCGTTATTAAGAGATATAATACGCCTGTCGGAAGTGGTGGTAGACATTTCTATAATTTCTGCAATGAAAAGGTAAGAGAATATCTAACAGGCAGGATAGCCGAGCTTTACGATATGGGATTTAGGTATATCAAGAACGACTATAATCAGTCAACAGGCATCGGTTGTACAAATAACTATGAGGGTGATTCGCCTGCAGAGGGATTGATTCAGAATAACGATGCGTTCCTGGCGTTCGCTGATGAACTTTATGTTAAGTTCCCGGGCCTTGTTATTGAGAACTGCTCAAGCGGCGGTTTGCGTGAGGATAACAAGATGTTAAGACACTTTGCACTTCAGAGTACATCAGACCAGGAGCTTTATGAGAACAATGTATCAATACTTATGGGTAGTATGGCAATAATGGCACCTGAAAAGGCGGGAATATGGTCATATCCGTATCCTGCAATGCTTGGCGAGCATATAGATTTTAAGGTTACCGATGAATATGCTGCAAAAATGGCAGATGGAAAGCAGACTGTATTTAATATGGCTACTGCGATGCTTGGCGTTCTTTATCAGTCAGGAAGAGTTGAGTGTTGTGATGAAAAGAATTTTGCTTTAATTAAAGAAGGTATAGACCTTTATAAAAAAATAAGAGGTTATATTCCCGTAAGTATGCCGATATACCCATTGGGTATGCATAACATAAACGAAAAAGAGGTTACTGCTTTAGGACTTTTGAGTGAAGAAAAGCTTATTATGACTGTTTGGAACTTGAAAGATACAACAGAAAATGTAACGGTTGATTTGTCAAAGTACATTGATAATGATGCTCGCATTTCAAATGTATATGCCGCATCGGAGAAGTGTTGCACCCTTGAAAACCGTAAATTCAATGTGAGGTTAGAGGGGATGGAAGCAGTTAACATCTGTATGGATTTGAAGTAAAACCGCCCATCTCGTGTACCTACGCTCACTCGCATACCAATGTATAGCCTCGTTTGCGTAGGCACACAATCTGAACGGTTTTCTTTCAAACCATATGATAGGTGAAGTAAAACCGACTATCCTATGTACCTATACTCACTCGCATACCAATGTATAGCCTCGTTTGTGTAGGCACACAATCTGAACGGTTTTCTTTCAAACCATATGATAGGTGAAGTAAAACTGATTATCCTATGTACCTACGCTCACTATTAATGAATTAAAAAAAATATCATAAAGGAGATGATTGCTAAATATGGGTAAATGTCTAATTATCGGCTGCGGCGGAGTTGCCTCTGTAGCTATTCAT
>JAXJPK010000171.1:0-3896 GCA_036311705.1 Clostridia bacterium | reverse complement strand
TGCAATTTTTCTTGCAGATTTCAACAAGTAGTTATAATATGGAACTTTATATTCCTTGCATATACACTTTATTGCCTTTGAACGGTCTGCGCTAAAGGCATCAGCCCCTTTTTACCACTTATGCATACAAGCCTCTACTAAAAGCTCGATACAGGCATTTATATCTTTCAAGCTTGCAAGCTCTGAAGGAGAATGAATGTATCTCACAGGGACAGAAATTCCACCTGTCTTTACACCGCCGCCCGTAAGAGCAATAGCACCTGCATCAGTACCGCCGTCCGCCATTATTTCATTCGTGAATGGAATACTGTTCTTATCTGCTAAAGCTCTTAAGGTTTCAACAACACCCATATCACACATAACAGACCTATCCATCACCTTTATCGCCGCACCGCCACCGATTTTAACATCTGATTTCGGTGCTTCGGGGGTGTCACCTGTATCAGTCACATCAACGGCTATTGCAACATCAGGCATTATTGAAAATGCAGCCGCTTTTGCACCTCTCAATCCTACCTCCTCTTGTGATGTAAATACAAAATATAAATCATTTTCACTGTCTTTTATGCGTTCCATTGCCTTTAGTAAGATATAACAGCCTACTCTATCATCAAGTGCTTTTGAAATAACGGTATCTCCCGAACTTGAGAATGACCCGTCAAATACGGCAGTGTCCCCTATCCGTACCATTTTTTCAGCCTCTTCACGATTTTTTGCACCTATATCAATAAACAGCTTTCTTAATTCAGGTTTTTTGCTAAATCCATCCTCATACGCAATAACACCAATCGTGCCGTTTGAAAATCTAACACGACGCATCGGGAGCTCCTTAACATACAACCCGCCAACAGCTCCAAATCTAATAAATCCGTTATCATCAATATAATTCGCAATAACTCCTATCTCATCAGTATGAGCCGCCACCATTAGCTTTTTTCCATTACCTTTTTTATGTGCAATAACCGAGCCTAACGCATCTTGACTGACACCGTATCCCATTTTCTCTGCTTCGCATTTTATTATCTCATATACGGCAGATTCTCTGCCTGACGGTGCATCAGTTTCCGTTAGTTTCTTCAATAAATTCATTTATAATCACATCACTTTCTCTTGCAAATACAGCACACAGTTCACCTGCGGCATTTATATCGTTTATATTCATATATGACACGGGCGTATGAGAATATCTGCACGGTATAGCTATAGACGCTGTCACAGCACCGCAAGATGCCGTATTAACAGCACCCGTTACAGAAGTTCCCAAAGATGCTGTCTTATCCTGTACCAAAATACTGTTCTTTTTAGCGAGATTTGCAATCTTATTCAAAAATACCGTATTTGATATTGAGCCTCTGTCCATATACTCAATCGCAACGCCCTCACCAAGCTTTGCGGCAACTGACTTTGAACCATAACAATCATCGGAATTAATAGTATTTACTATTAACACATAGTCAGGCTTTATTCTAAAAGCCGCAATTCTCATTCCTCTGCCCATTACAGCACACGGTATTTCACGCTGGGTGGAAAAAACATAATATGTGTCATATGCAGGCTTTTCGTCCATTGCAGATATCACGGCCGTTATTCCAAATCGGTCGAGTGCCTTTCCCTTTATTATATCTCCTATTTCGGAGAATTTTGTGTCAAATGCAATCATATCACCGAGCTGAACTCTTTTTTCTGCATCTTTTTTCTTTGTTTCACCTATGTCTATATATAAATCCGACACTTTAACAGCAGACTCCCTCTCCTCTCGTTTCTGGAGATGAATTGCTTTCATACCGATAACACCTTTTACTCTGTCCTTACCGATTGTCACTGTTTTAGATATGAGCGTTCTCGGGTCTGTAACTCCGACAGCCTTAAACTTAATAAATCCCGTATCGGTTATATTACTTACAATAAAACCTACTTCATCAATGTTAGTGCCTATCAATACTGTATGCTTATTACTCACACCACGCTTAAAGCATATAATGTTACCCATAGAATCAACTTCTATATTGTCGCACTTTTCTTTTAAAATCGGAATTAAATACTCTCTTGCCTCTCCCTCAAAGCCCGAAACAGCGTTGAGCTCACTTAATCTGTCCAAAGCGATAGCCATGATGTATCTCCCTCCAATCCTTTTATAAATTCTGTAATAACCTTTGCTGTGTCCTTAACATCGGATATGGCAAGAGTTTCAACAGAAGTGTGCATATATTTTAGCGGGATTGACATCAGGGCTGTTGGTATTCCTCCGCCTGACACCTGAATTTCCCACGCATCAGTACCTGTTGCACCACCGTCAATCTCTATCGTACAATGTATTTTATTCTCCTTTGCGGTTTTTTCCAATCTTTCGGCAAGCTTCGGATGAATGTTCGGTCCTTTTGAAAGTGCCGTTCCCTTGCCCACCTCAACTGCATTATCAGAATTATCAGGGGTTATACCATGAGTGACATCTATTGCAATAGCCATATCGGGATTAATTCCAAACGAGGTCGTTTTTCCGCCTCGACAGCCAACCTCCTCCATAACCGCCGCAACAGCATAAACATCACAATTAAGGCTTGCAGCTTTCAACGACTTCATAACCGATATTATTGCGGCAAGGCTTGCACGGTCATCCATTGTTTTTGCACTAAATTGCTTTTTGCTTAGCTTTCCTACAGACTGCGGCAGGGTTATGCTGTCGCCCACTCTGACTAACGCCTTAACTTCATGGGCAGGTAGAGCCGTATCAACAGCGAGTTGTTTAACTTTAAAGCTCTTTTCGGGGTCGGTTTCCGAAATCGGTGGCATACCTATAACGCCTGATATATCCTCCTTGCCGTGAATTGTTACCTCCAATGACGGCAAAATCCGCTCATCTACACCCCCTGCATTCGTGAAAGTAACAAATCCCTCGTCAGTTATATATGTTACAACAAGCCCAATCTCGTCCATATGTGCTTCTATCATAACCTTCGGTGCATTTTCCTTACCACACTTTCTGCAAGCTATAACAGAGCCTAAAGCATCTATCTCCACGCTGTCACAGTACGGTTCAAACATAGATGCAATTTCTTTATTTATTCGATATTCGTGACCCGATGTGCCTCGCAAATCACTCAATCTTTGTATAAGCTTCTGCATTTTATCAAAACCTTTCCCATATTAAAGTTCATTAACAAGCTTTTTGAACAGATTTCCTCTTTCCTCAAAATTACGGAACATATCAAAACTCGTTGACGCTGACGAAAGCAACACAACATCTCCATCTTTAGCATCAGCATATGCTGACGATACAGCCTCCTCATATGTTTTGGCATTAATAATTTTTAATTCGCCTGCACGGCCTGTCGCTTTTACTGCATCAGTAATCTTTCCGCTTGTTGCACCGATTAGGATAAGCGTTTTTACATGATTAACTATAGGCTCACCGATATCATCATACGGTATTCCCTTATCCTTACCGCCTGCAATCAATATAACCTTTTCAGGAAAAACATTAAGCGTATTAATCGTTCTGTTCGGGCTTGAATCAATAGAGCTGTTATAGTATCTTACACCGTCGAGTACACGCACAAGCTCTATTCTATGCGGAACACCGCCAAACTCCTTTGCTGTCCTTTCGATTACATCACAGCCCACAAGCCCCTCTGTTGCGGCAATAGCTGCCATATAGTTTTCTACATTATGCATCCCGGGGATTTTAATATCGTCTATATTCAATACAGGCTTATCCCCCATCATAATTACTCCGTCTTTTAAATATACATCAGCCTTTTTTTTGCGTGAGAACATTTTAACATCGCAATTCTCTATCGGCAACAATCCCATACTGTCCTTATTATCCGCATTAAGAACAAGTTTATTTTGAGCAGTCATATGTTTATATATGTTCGTCTTTGCATCAATATACTCGT
>JAXJPK010000170.1:0-14128 GCA_036311705.1 Clostridia bacterium | reverse complement strand
CAAATAGTACAAATTTTAAAAAAAGCTTGCAAAAGTACCATAGAATTTGATACAATATGTAGTGCAACTGGAAATAGGCAGACGGAAGTGGCAGAACTTGCTGCCGAATCTGACTGTGTAATTATTGTCGGAGGACGCAACAGTTCTAATACAAAGAAGCTATATGAGATTTCAAAAAAGCTGTGTCCGGAAACCTATCATGTTGAAACGGCGGATGAACTTCCGCAAAAACAATATAATAAAATAGGAATTACGGCAGGAGCATCAACACCTGCGCGTATTATCCGGGAGGTAGTAAAGGCTATGAGTGAAAATTTAAAAAATGAGGAGAGCTTCGCAGAGTTGTTTGAACAGTATGACCAGAAGACTCTCAGCAATGGGGACATTATCGACGGACAGGTTGTTGAAATCCGCAAAAACGAGGTAATTGTAGATTTAGGCGGATTTAAGTATAACGGACAGCTTGCCGTTGACCAGATTACGGATGACCCGTCACTTGAGCCGTCTGATGTTGTAAAGGAAGGCGACACAATCAGAGTTTATGTTGTTGGCGTAAACGATGCTGAAGGAAAGGTAGTTCTATCAAGGAAAAAATTGATAGCTATGGAGAGCTGGAACAAAATCAAAGCGGCTTACGAAGCAGGAGAAATCATGGAGGGTAAAATCATCAAGTCCGTTAAGGGCGGATTGATAGCTTTGGCTGATGGTGCTCAAGTATTTATACCGGCAAGACAAGCATCGGAAAGATATGTGTCAGACCTTCAGAGTCTTGTAGGAACAACTTTGAAATTTAAGCTAATTGAGCTTGATGAAAGAAGAAAAAGGGTAGTAGGTTCAGCACGCGTCCTTCTTGAGGCAGAACGCAAGGCTAAAGAGGATGCATTCTGGGCAGAAACAGAAGTGGGCAAGCATTACAGCGGCACAGTTAAATCTCTTACATCATTCGGTGCATTTGTTGATATTGGCGGTGTTGATGGTCTTGTTCACATTAGCGAGCTTTCGTGGAATAAAATAAAACATCCGTCAGAGGTATGTGATGTAGGCGATGTAATGGATGTTTACATTAAGGAAATCAATCCTGAAACAAAGAAAATCTCATTGGGATTCAAGAAGCTTGAGGATAATCCCTGGACAATTGCACAGAGCAAGATTAATGTTGGTGATGTTATTGATGTTAAAATTGTAAGAATGATGCCGTTTGGTGCATTTGCTGAAATTTTACCATCTGTTGATGGTCTTATCCATATTTCACAGATTGCAGACAGACGCATTGGCAAGCCCGACGATGTCCTTTCAATTGGACAGGAGGTTACAGTTAAGGTAACAGAAGTTGATTGGGATGAAAAGAAAATAAGCTTGTCAATCAGAGCATTAATAGAAAAGGAAGAACCCGAGGTTGAGGAAGTTGAAGAAGTTGATGATGCTGTTGAAGAGTCACTTGTTTATTCAACAGACCCCGAGGTAGAAGTAGATGAGCCTCTTTCAGAGGACGAAGCTGAATAATGTTTTTACAAAAGAGGGTGTTGCTTAATGCAACACCCTCTTTGGGGCTGAATGAGTTTATATGCAGAATTTGCGAAACGAAGTGAAATGCGGATTTATACGCATTTCACCATACCCGACGGTGTACACGGGTACATCGAGGGCGAGTTTCGCGGATAGTTCAAAGGCTATAAGTGAAAAGAAATGGTTATAATATGGGACTTTGTATTCCTTGCATATATAGCTTTATTGCCTTTGAACGGTCTGTGCTAAAGACACCAACCACTTTTACATAAAAACGATATATTGTATAATTATCATACCTCCATACCACATTATATTGTATATACTGTAGTTAAAATACACAAAAGAAACCAATAAATTTAGGACATTTAACCATAATTAAGCAAAGATTAATAAAAAAACTTGAAATACACGGATATATAGTTTATAATATACCTATAAATGATTAGTACCAGCTACTAATATGTACTAACAAATAGAAAGGGGATAGCTTATGAATATGACGAAAAAGCAACGGCACAACTTTATACTGTCAATAATAGGCGAGAACCCTTTTTTGAAAGATGATGAGCTTTCAAAGAGATGCAATGTCAGTATTTCTACCATAAGAAATGACCGTGCAGAACTCGGAATTTCCGAATACAGAGAACGAGTTAAGTCAGCAGCTGAAGGTGAACTACACGGAAATGAGAATAAAGAAGAGTTATTAGATTTAAAACTTTACGAAAATGGCATTTCCATACTTGAAACCGACGCTTCAATGCTTTTTAAAGATACAAACATCGTTAAGAGTCAATATATTTATGCTCTTGCCGAAAATTTGGCATTAAATGTTATTAACGCAAATGCTGCTCTCGTTAAAATAGCAAATGTGAAGTATTCGGCACAGGTTCACCTTGGTGATAAGCTTGTAGCTAAATCAATTGTAAAGCGTGAAAAAAACAAAGAGTATATCGTTCATGTTATGATAACAGTGGATATGTCTGAAGTGTTTAGAGGAAAATTCAACCTGGAGGTTGTGGCAGATGAAAAAAATTAAAATCCTGATTGATGTTATGGGTGGTGACAATGCACCCCATGCTCCAATAGAAGCTGCAGTAAAAGCAACAAATGAACTTGATGTTCATATGATTTTGGTCGGTGACACTGAAATTATAGAAAAAGAGCTAAAAAAATATAAATACGAAAAAGACAACATTTCTATTGCACATGCTCCCGATGTCATTTCAAACTATGATGAACCTGCAAAAGCAGTTCGCCAAAGAAAAGAGGCATCGGTAGTTGTCGCATCAAATATGCTAAAAAACGGCGATGCGGATGCAATGCTTTCAATGGGAAGCACAGGTGCTTTACTAACAGCAGGTCTTCTGATTGTCGGAAGAATAAAAGGAATACTCCGTCCTGCTATCGCAACTGTACTGCCAACAGGTCAAGGACCAAGACTATTGATTGATGCAGGTGCAAACACTAATTGCCGTCCCGCAAACCTTGTCCAGTTCGGAATTATGGGCGATGTTTATATGCATAATGTCCACGAAATACCAGAGCCGAGAGTCGGAATTATTTCTAACGGCGAGGAAGAGGGCAAAGGCGATGACCTTACCAAGAAGACTTATCCGTTAATGAAAAACGCTCCTTTCAATTTTATAGGTAATATCGAAGGCAGAGATATTATGGAGGGTAACTGCGATGTTATGGTCTGTGATGGATTTGTCGGTAATGTTGTTCTGAAAACCGTTGAAGGAATGGGGCATGTCATCAGTAAAAAAGTCAAAGGAATATTTAAAAAGAATTTGATTACTAAAATCGGTGCATTGTTCGTTATGAGCGGATTGAATGATTTTAAAAAATCTATGGACTATCGCGAATATGGCGGAGCACCGCTGTTAGGTTGCAAAAAACCGGTTATTAAAGGACATGGTTCTTCAGATGCAAAGGCGATTTTTGCTGCGATTAAGCAAGCAAAGCGGTTTATATCAACGGATGTTATTTCAAATATTGAAGAGAGACTCAAAAAAATTAATACGGAGGAAATTGAAAATGCCTAATATGATAATAAAGGGTTTGGGGAGATACATTCCCGAAAAAGTATATGATAATGCTTATTTTGAAAGTATCGTTGATACGACGGATGATTGGATTCAAAGGCGTACAGGCATTAAAGAACGCCATATTGCCGCAGATGATGAATATACAACTGATTTAGCGACAAAAGCGGCAATAGCAGCTATTGAAAATGCAGGAATATCTGCCGAGGAAATTGATTTGATACTTGTAGCATCTGTAACTCCCGATTATTTCACACCATGTTGTGCATGTATTGTTCAGCACAATATCGGAGCTGTAAATGCAGCTGCATTTGATATTAACGCAGCTTGCTCAAGCTTTATTACAGGACTTGTTACTGCAGACCAGTTTATTAAAGCAGGAACATATAAAAATATTCTGTTAGTATGTTCTGACACAATAAGTAAAGCTACAGATTACAAGGACCGTTCAACTTGTGTTTTGTTTGGCGATGCAGCAGGTGCTGCTGTTCTATCAGCTGATGATAACGCACCGGGAATGCTTGCTTATGAGCTTGGTGCAGATGGCTCGGGTGCAATGAACATAACAAGCCTCGCAATAAGAGATGATGCAGAGGAAGTCGAAAAGAGAGTTGCAGGAAGAAAAGAAACAATTTGGATGGCAGGTCAAGCTGTTATGAAATTTGCTGTTAAGGCAATGGCTGACTCAACAAATCGTGTTCTTGAAAAAGCAGGACTAACTTATGATGATATAAAGTATGTAATACCACATCAAGCTAATTACAGAATTGTGGATAGTGCAATAAAGAGAATGGGAATAGATAACGATAAGGTTATTCTAAACCTCGAAAAATTCGGTAACACTTCATCGTCATGTATTCCGTCAGCTCTTACTGCCGCAGTTGCAGAGGGTAAAATCGTAAGAGGCGATAAAATTGCAATTGTTGGCTTTGGCGGCGGTTTAACATGGGGTGCTGCTGTATTTGAATTCTAAACTTACTTAAAGGAGTTGTGTGAAATGAAAAACAGGTTGTGCGAATTACTCGGAATAGAATATCCAATTATTCAAGGAGGAATGGCATGGGTTGCAACAGCGGAACTTGCTGCAGCTGTTTCAAATGGCGGCGGACTTGGACTCATCGCAGCAGGCGGTGCTCCTGCAGACGCTGTTCGTGAACAGATCAGAAAATGCCGTGAACTTACGGATAAGCCGTTTGGTGTAAATGTAATGCTGATGTCGCCATTTGCAGAGGCAGTTATGGAAGTGGTTATTGAGGAGAAGCCTGCTGTTGTTGCAACAGGTGCAGGAAATCCCGGTAAATACATAGAGAATTTAAAGGCCGCAGGCATAAAAATTCTCCCCGTTATTGCAAGTGTTGCTATGGCACAGAAAATGGAAAAAATGGGTGCAGATGCAGTTATTGCCGAGGGAACTGAAGCAGGCGGACATATTGGCGAAATCACAACAATGTGTCTTACACCTCAGGTCGTTGATGCAGTTAATATTCCTGTGGTATGTGCAGGCGGTATCGCAGATGTAAGAGGTGCAGTTGCTGCATTTGCTCTTGGTGCTGACGGTATCCAGGTGGGAACAAGATTTATATGCTCGGATGAGTGTACTGCCCACGAAAACTACAAGCAGGCGGTTATTAAAGCAAAAGACCGTGACGCTGTAGTAACAGGCAGAAGTACGGGTGCTCCCGTTAGGGCTCTTAAAAATAAATTGACAAAAGAGTATCAAAGACTTGAAAAAGAAAACGCATCTGCCGAGGAAATTGAACAGCTTGGCGTTGGCGGTTTAAGAAAAGCGTTTATGGAAGGCGATACACAAATGGGTTCATTAATGGCAGGTCAAAGTGCCGCAATGGTAAAGCAGATTGAACCGTGTGCCGAAATTATCAGAAGCTATTTTGAGAATGTTGATGATATATTGACAAAAATTAAAAATAATATATAATATTTTCTTTGAAAGGATTTTATTAAACTATGGGCAAGATAGCATTTTTATTCGCAGGTCAGGGCTCACAAGCTCCAGGCATGGGTAAAGAGCTTGCGGAAAACTTTGAATGTGCAGCTAAAGTATTTGATGAAGCAAGCGAAGCCTTGGGATTTGATATCAAAGATATGATATTCAATGGCGACAAAGAAACACTTATGATAACCGAGAATACACAGCCGACTATCGTTACAATGAGTACAGCCGCTTTGCGTGTTCTTGAGGAGAAGGGTATTAAAGCGGATGTCGTTGCAGGATTAAGCCTTGGTGAATACACAGCTCATGTAGCATCAGGCTCATTAACTTTTGCTGATGCGGTTCGTCTTGTAAGAAAAAGAGGAAAGTATATGCAGGAGGAAGTACCTGTTGGTAAAGGTGCAATGGCAGCTATATTGGGACTTGATGCAGATACAGTCCGTGAGGCAACAAAGAAAGCATCTGATGTAGGTGTTTGTACGGGTGCAAACTTCAACTGTCCCGGTCAGATTGTTGTATCAGGCGAGGTTGCGGCTGTTGAAAAGTGCTGTGAAATAGCAAAGGAAATGGGGGCTAAAAGAGCTGTCATGCTTGATGTTTCAGCACCTTTCCATTGTTCACTCCTGACAGGAGCAGGGGAAAAGCTTGAAAAAGAGCTCGAAAATATTGAAGTGCACGATATGAATATACCTGTTATTACAAATGTAACAGCAGATTATATCAAGAGTAAGGACGATATAAAACAGCTTTTGAAGGAGCAGGTATCAAACTCTGTTCTTTGGGAGGATTCAATAAGACGAATGATAACTGACGGCGTTGATACTTTTATTGAAATCGGTCCGGGAAAAGCACTCAGCGGTTTTATGAAAAAGATTGATAAAACTATGACGGTTTACAATGTTGAGGATATGGCATCTCTTGAAAAGACAGTTCAAGGGATTTTAGGATAATCAGAAAGGAATAATTGAAATGCTAAAGGGAAAAACAGCCATTGTAACAGGTTCAGGTAGGGGAATAGGAAAAGCTATTGCACTAAAGCTTGCATCATTCGGTGCAAATGTCGTAATAAACGATATTCCTCAATCAACAGATGCAGATGCTACCTGTGAAGAAATAAAGGCTTTGGGTGTAGGCTCAATCTGTATAAAAGGCGATGTAAGAAATATTGATGATGTAAAGGCATTGATTGACGGAACGGTAAAAGAATTCGGTTCAGTTGATATATTTGTAAATAATGCCGGCATAACCCGTGACGGTCTTATGTTAAGAATGAGTGAAGAGGACTGGCAGATGGTTATGGATATAAACCTAAAGGGTGCATTCAACTGTATTAAGACAGTTGCCCGTCCTATGATGAAAGCAAAGGGCGGTTCAATAATCAATATCGCATCAGTTGTAGGCGTAATGGGAAATGCAGGTCAAGCTAACTACAGTGCTTCAAAGGCGGGCTTGATTGGTTTGACAAAGACAACAGCAAAAGAATTCTCATCTCGCGGAATTCGTTGTAATGCTGTGGCTCCGGGATTTATTCAGTCAGCTATGACAGATAAATTAACAGATGATGTAAAGAAACAATACTTTGATGCAATTCCGCTCGGGAAATTCGGTACAGTTGAGAATATAGCAGATACTGTTGCATTCTTGGCATCGGATATGTCATCATATATAACGGGTCAAGTAATCTGTGTTGACGGCGGACTCGTGATGTAATTTGATATGTGGCTCCCATCGGGAGAGAACATATATATTGTCTATACAACTTGAAAGGAGGTGCACAATTAATGGAAGAATTCGAGAGAGTAAAATCAGTTATCGTTGACCAGCTTGGTGCTGACGAAGCTGCTGTAACACCAGAAGCTTCATTTGTTGATGACCTAGGTGCAGATTCATTGGATATAGTTGAGCTTATCATGGGTCTTGAAACAGAATTTGATCTTGAAATCCCCGATGAGGAGGCTGAAAAGATCAGAACAGTAGGTGACGCTGTAAATTATATTAAAGAGAATGCGTAAGCAAAATTCCATGTACGCAAGAGGGGTTTAAATATCCCTCTTGCGTTAAATTCAAATACTAATCAATTATTGATTTAAATATATTATCAAATAACTGATAAGGAGGAAATACGATGAAAAGAGTAGTGGTTACCGGCGTTGGAGCAGTTACTCCGATCGGTAATGATGCCAAGACCTTTTGGAGCAATATAAAGGCTGGTGTAAACGGTATAGATTATGTTACACAATTTGACGCTTCAGAAATGAAAACAAAGATAGCAGGCGAAGTAAAAGATCTTGATGTTAATGAGTTTATTGATAAAAAAGATGCTCGTAAAATGGATAGATTTACGCAGTTGGCACTAATTGCGGCTTCTGAGGCTGTAAAAGATTCAGGTCTTGATATGGAAAAGGAAGATCCCTGGCGTGTAGGTTGTATAACCGGCTCCGGTATAGGTGGTATTAAGACATTTGAGGAGCAGCATACCAATTATCTGGAAAAAGGTGCAGGCAGAGTCAGCCCGTTCTTTATCCCTATGATGATTGGAAACATTGCTCCTTGCCAAATTGCAATTAAGTTCAATGCAAAAGGTGTTAACGAAAATATCATAACAGCGTGTGCATCAAGCACAAATGCATTGGGAACAGCTTTCCGTCATATACAGTACGGAGATAACGATGTTATAATCGCAGGTGGATGTGAAGCTACGGTTGCTCCTACAGCTTTTGCAGGCTTCTGTAATATGAAAGCAATGTCAACTAATAATGACGATCCTAAACATGCATCAAAGCCGTTTGATTTAAATCGTGACGGATTTGTACTCAGTGAAGGTGCTGCATTCTTAATCCTTGAGGAATTGGAACACGCAAAAGCGAGAGGTGCAAACATTCTTTGTGAAATGGTTGGATACGGTGCAACTGACGATGCTTATCACATCACCAGCCCCATTCCCGGCGGCGAAGGCGGTGCCAAGGCAATGGAGCTTGCAATAAAGGATGCAGGTGTTGAGCCGAAGGATATAACATACATCAATGCTCACGGGACATCAACAAAATACAATGACCTGTTTGAAACACAAGCTATTAAAAAGGTATTTGGTGATTCGGCATACGATGTTGCAGTAAGCTCTACAAAGTCTATGACAGGCCATATGCTTGGTGCTGCAGGTGCTGCAGAGGCAGTTATATGTGCATACTCAATAAATGATGGATATATACCTGCAACAATAAATTATGAAACACCTGACCCTGAATGTGATTTGGATATCGTTCCGAACGAGGGAAGACACCAGAATGTAGATTATGCAATGTCAAATTCGCTCGGATTTGGCGGACACAACGCTACAGTGGTATTTAAAAAATATACAGACTAAATCAAAGGGACTGTTATACAGTCCCTTGTTTGGCATAAATAGAAAGGCTATTGGTTAAAATGACAGATACTGAAAAAAAAATCGGTTATGAGTTTTCAAATAAAAACCTTCTTAAAACTGCTCTGACACATAGTTCGTACGCTAACGAGCATCGTACAAAAAACAATGAACGCCTTGAATTTTTAGGTGATTCAGTATTGAGCATAATCGTAAGTGATTATATTTTTAAGAAAATGGAAAGTGTTGACGAGGGTGATTTATCTAAATTTCGTGCAACCCTTGTATGTGAATCATCACTTGCTGAAATATCCAAACAAATACAGCTTAATGAATTAATATACCTTGGTAAAGGCGAGGACAAAACCGGTGGCAGACGCAGACCGTCAATAATATCTGATGCATTCGAGGCATTGCTCGGTGCCATATACTTAGATGGCGGATTAGAAACAGCCAGAGCATGGCTTTTGTCACTTATGTCAGATAGAATAGAGAAAACGCTTGCAGGAAAGCTGTACAGTGATTATAAAACATCGTTGCAGGAGATAGTCCAAAAAGACGGCAAAAGCTCCGTTACTTATAAAACAATAAGCGAAACAGGCAGGGAACACGACAAACGATTTGTTGTCCAAGTCCTAATAAATGGAGAGCCAAAATGTAAAGCATCGGGGCATAGTAAGAAAGAAGCGGAGCAATCTGCCGCAAGACAAACAATAGAAACATATTATCATGAAAAAATATAACATACCGATATTTGTACCTCACAAGGGTTGTCCGTTTGATTGCGTTTTTTGCAATCAGAATAGGATTACAGGCAGTATAAAGGAAGTGACGCCCGATGATGTAACAAGTACTATTGAGGCGTATTTATCAACACTTCCTAAACACGATCGTAATATTGAGGTTGCATTTTTTGGCGGTAGCTTTACGGGAATTCCAATTAAAGAACAAAGCCTGCTAATGGAGCGTGTTACGCCATATATAGAAAAAGGCATTATAGACGGGATAAGGTTATCAACCCGTCCTGATTATATAAACACCAAAATACTGGATAATCTAAAGCATCACGGGGTTACAACCATTGAACTGGGAGTACAATCGATGTCAGATAGTGTGTTAAAAACATCAAACAGAGGACACAGCAGTGCAGATGTAATAAAGGCAGTATCGCTTATAAGGGAATATGATTTTTCTTTGGGGCTACAGATGATGACGGGCTTGCCTGGGGATACGGATGAATTATCAATAAAAACCGCTAATAGAATAATAGCATTAAAACCCGATTTTGTCCGAATTTATCCTACACTAACGATTAAGGATACATATCTCGAGAAAATGTATAGAATGGGCAAATATGAGCCTCAAACATTAGATGATGCGGTATTATTGTCAAAAAAATTGCTTTTAATGTATGAATCTGCAAATATCTGCGTTATAAGAGTAGGTTTACAACCTACTGAAGAGATTAATTCAAACGCATCAGTTGTTGCGGGTCCGTTTCACAGTTCTTTTGGTGAGCTTGTGGAAAGCAGTATTTATTATGACTTAATCAAAGAAGAGATTGCAAAAATAACCAAGGATGCGATTGTTTTTGTAAAACCTTCTGAAATTTCAAAAGCTGTCGGACATAAACGCATTAATATTATAAAAATTAAGAACGAATTTAACATAAATATCAAAATAAAAGGTGATGGAAACTTGAAAAGGAGAGAGGTGAGAGCTGTTGCTATTAAAAAGACTTGAACTTCAGGGCTTTAAATCATTTGCGGATAAAACCATTCTTGAGTTTACGGACGGTGCAACAGCCGTAGTCGGTCCGAACGGAAGCGGAAAGAGTAATATATCGGATGCTATTCGCTGGGTTATTGGAGAAACAAGTGCCAAAACACTTCGCGGTTCAAATATGCAGGATGTCATATTCACGGGAACGGCTACAAGGAAGGGGCTTAATTATGCAGAAGTAAGCCTCGTTCTTGATAATTCTAACAAAGACTTCAATGTAGATTATGAGGAAGTAAAAGTAACACGAAGACTTTTTAGAAGTGGTGAAAGTGTATATAGAATAAATGACGCTACTTGCAGACTTAAAGATGTACATGAGCTATTTATGGACACAGGTCTTGGCCGTGACGGATATTCTATAATCGGCCAGGGTAATGTATCACAGATTTTATCAACAAAACCTGAGGACAGACGAAGCTTGTTTGAAGAAGCGGCAGGCGTATCAAAGTACAAATATAAAAAAGAAGAAGCTATCCGAAAGCTGGCAAAAGTTGAAGAAAACCTTGTTAGAATAGGCGATATTTCGACAGAACTTGAAAGCCAGCTCGCACCGTTGGCTCGTCAATCAGAAAAAGCGAGAAAGTATCTTGACCTATACGGTGATATGAAACAGCTTGATATTAATTTAAGCATTATATCACTTGACAAAAATAAGCTTGATATTGAAAAGACAGATGAATTATATAACTCTGTGCTTGAGGAGCTCGATTCAGTTAAATCAAAGGAAACAGAGAACGAAAAACTGATGAATCGGCTTTATGACGAAAGTAAAAAAGCTGATGAGGAAAAGAATGTCGTTAATGAAAGACTTACTGAAAACGAGTCCAAAATTGCCACAATTAAAAGTGAAATTAACCTTACGGAGAATAATATTCTCAATAATAAGGCTAATATCAATCGAATTAATGATGAAATTTCCCAGATTTATTCAAAGAACGAAAGCAGAACTGCTGTGATTTCCGAAAATGAATCTAAAATAGCGGCTATGCGTACAGAATCAGAAATAATTTCCGATGAACTCGCAAATGCTCGAAAAAAATTCGATAACTTTGATGGTGAATTGTTAAAATTAGATGAGGAAATATCTAATCTTCGTACCGAATACTTCTCAAACGAAAACGAGATAGTATCCCTTAATGAAAGAGTAAAGGGTATAGAGTCACTCCGTACAAGCTTTATTGAGCGTAGAGAGGCTGTTTACACAGAAATTGGCTCATTTAAAGAAAGCATAGAGAACACAAAAAATAAAATAGAGCAAACAAAAGCATATATAGAGAATAGACAGCAAAAGCTTAATTCAATATCCGAAACAGTAAACGAGCTTGAGAGAGCAAAACAGCAGAACGAAGCGGAAATCAACACCATATCCCGACAGTTAAATCAATCAACGCTTGAACATAATTCAAAAACCTCTAAAAAGAAAATACTTGAAGGTCTTGAAAATGATTATGCGGGTTATGCAAAAAGTGTAAAAACAGTCCTAACCTCTAACGAATTGAAAAGATATTCAATTTTTGGAACAGTTTCGGGACTTACAGAGGTTGATAAAAACTATGTTCATGCCATTGAAGCCGCATTGGGCGGAGCCATGCAGAATATAATTGTCGGAAGTGAAGAGGATGCAAAAGCTGCTATCAGCTTTCTACGCCGTATAGGCGGCGGCCGTGCAACTTTTTTGCCTGTTACAAGCGTTAAAGGCAGAACACTCGAAAACTCAAATGAAATATCAAAATCCGAGGGATATATCGGTATAGCTTCTGATTTAATAACATACGATAAAAAGTATTCGGGAGTGTTTTCATCATTGCTTGGCAGAGTTGTTGTGGTTGATAATATTGACAATGCAATAGCTATGAGCAAACGCTTTGGGTATAAGTTTAAAGTCGTAACACTTGATGGTGATGTACTAAATACAGGTGGTTCTATTTCGGGCGGTTCAACAAATAAGCAGAGTGGATTTTTATCGCGTGCCGCAGAAATAAAGTCATTAACTTCAGAAATATCTGCTTTGGCTCGCAATATCAAGAATTTAGAAGAAAAATATTCGGTATTAAAATCAGATATTGAGTTATCAGAAAATCAGCTTAATAATTTTGTTCCGCTTGTGCGAGAATATGAGGATGAAATATTAAAAGCTGAAAACACGCTTAAAATCTTAAATGATACACTTTCAAAGAGCAGTGAAAGCGGATATGAAACAGAGCTTGAACAGATAGAAAAACAACTGAAAGAATCCGCCGACGAGGTGGCAGTTTTGATAGCAAAGGCATCATCACAAAAGACAAAAAACGATAGTCTTGAGAAAAGCGTTCAAGCACTTGTTGATAATCGAAACGAAATAGTTTTACAAAAGAATGAGTGCTCTGATCTTATAAACGATAAGACTGATGCTATATCAGAAATCAATAAAAATATAGCCCTTTTTGCTCAGATTATTGACTCCACACAAACTGAAATTAAGAACTCTGAGGCAGAAATTTCTAAGCGTAATGATATGATTTCAGAGCTTCAAGAGGATTCAGCAAAGCAGAATGAGAGTATAAACGAGAAAACAAAACAACTTGAAGCATCACTTGAACTTTCCAAGAGTATTCGTGAGTCTATAAAGAGCATAGACGAACGAAAAGTTGATATAACAGAGAAAATGCAGCGTTACAGAGGAGATAATAAGGATATAACAAACACTATTATTGAGCTCCAAAAAGAACTTTCGAGAATTGATTCAAAACGCAGCAAGTTCCAAACTGACAGAGATAATATAATCAATCGTTTGTGGGATGATTATGAATTAAGCTATAATGATGCTTTGGAAAAAAGAACCGAAATTGAGGATTTGAAAGAAGCACAGGAAACATTAACAGAGCTTAAAAAGAAAATCAAGTCACTCGGTAATGTTAATATGGACGCCATAGAGGAGTACAAAGCTGTAAAAGAACGATATGAGTTTATGATATCTCAAAAGAGCGACCTTGATAAATCGAAGGTTAATCTTGTAAAAATCATTGATTCGATGGAAGAATTAATGAAAGAGCATTTTGGTGACCAGTTTAATGATATCAACAAGGCATTTTCAGAAGTATTCACTGAATTATTCGGTGGCGGTAAGGGTAGATTGTATTTGACTGACCCTGATAATATCTTGACAAGCGGAATTGAAATAGAGGTACAGTTGCCTGGCAAGGGATTGCAGAATATCAATCTGTATTCAGGCGGAGAAAAGTCCTTTATCGCTATTGCACTATTATTTGCGATTTTAAGGGTAAAGCCCACTCCGTTTTGCATACTTGACGAGATAGATGCAGCACTCGATGATGTTAATGTATCAAGATTTGCTACATATCTTAAAAACTATATTGACCGCACTCAATTTGTTGTTATAACACATAGACGAGGTACAATGGAGGCGGCATCAATTCTCTACGGAGTTACAATGCAGGAATCGGGAGTATCGAAATTGCTGTCATTGCATATTGATGATGT
>JAXJPK010000169.1:0-2959 GCA_036311705.1 Clostridia bacterium | reverse complement strand
CTATTGACATCACTTGTGTCAGGAAGCCCGATAATCCAAAATAACAAGCTTATCGGTGCAATCACCCATGTGTTCGTAAATAACCCTACACGAGGTTATGGGATTTTCATTGAGAATATGCTTGAAAATACAAAATAGTTAATCCTTTAATTTCCTAAAGACTGACGGCGTTACGCCGACAGTCTTTTTGAATGTTTCAGTAAAATAATTCGAATCCTTAAACCCGACCGAAAACCCGATTTCCGTTACGGAAAGCTCGGAATTTCTTAAAAGCTCCTTTGCATCCTCAATCCTCAAATTGTTTGTATATCTTTTTATGCTTATCCCTACCGCATCATTAAATACATGGCTGACTTTTGACCTACTGCAATAAAAATGCTTGCATATATCCTTTGATGAAATATCTCTGTTGTGATTTTTTTTGATGTAATTAATAAGCTCTTCAGCAAAAGTAATTTTTCTATCATCTTCTTTTGTTGCTTCAATATACGCCAACTCAATCATACATTGGAGCGGATAAATCAATGTATCAATAAACTCCTTATTAGGTTGCTCCGATTTCAGCGTTTTATATACATTCAATAACTCATTTTCACAAATACCATATTTTTTAGAAATATTTGAAATGTAACTTTCGGAATTTTCGCAACTATATCCACCCACGCTTATAAAAGCTATAGGTTTTCCATCTTTCTTGATAGGATAAATATATTCCCTGACGCCTGCATAACAAGTGCCACAAAAACTGCCACCATTACATTTTTTAATAATATCCTTCTGTTTTTTTACGCAATGACTGTGCGCATCGGCGTTCTTTTTAATATATGTGCAATACGAATTATCATGTATGTTAAACAAACGCAATTCACTCGGAATTATCACATTATCAATGCCATCAACATGAAGTGTAACTAACAATCCGCACTCCTTTTTCAAATATAATATATAATTTTTTATTTTTGATATATCACACATACATTTCACCGCCTTTTGCACAAAAACAAGGTTTATTTATACAAATTTAATGGAAAAACTAATATTTTTGTGCTATTATGATATTATAATAATACATTTTCCAAACCAAGTCAATATTAAATTTATTAATACAAGGAGAAAATATTATGAAATCCATTAATTATGATGTCGATTTGTGTGTAGTCGGCGGAGGTATGGCAGGTCTATGCTGTGCAGTTGCGGCTTCCCGACACGGCATTAAAACGGTACTTGTTCAGGACAGACCTGTATTGGGCGGTAATGCTTCAAGCGAAATCCGAATGTGGACCTGCGGTGCACACGGTACGGATAACCGTGAAACCGGTATTGCTGAAGAAATCCAGCTTGAAAACTTTTATCAAAATCCCGGGCACAAATATCCTATTTGGGATAGTGTGCTTTATGAAACAGCTATGAAAGAGCCTAACCTGAAACTGCTTCTAAACTCAAGCTGTCTTGATGCGGAAATGGACGGTAATAAAATAAAAAGTATTAAGGCTTGGCAGTCAAATGCCGAAACATTCCATATCGTTTCTGCGAAGTATTTTACAGACTGCTCGGGTGACTCGATTCTTGCCCCTCTTACAGGTGCAGAGTATATGTACGGTCGTGAGGCAAAATCAGATTTCGATGAAACAATTCCGCCTGATGTTTCTGACAAGAAAACTATGGGTATGAGTTGCCTTTTCCAGGTGAGAGAGACGGACCACAAGGTTGAATATGTCCCGCCGAAATGGGCATATAAATATGAAACAGATGATGATATACCCTACAGAGAACACGACCTGTCAACAAACTTTTGGTGGATAGAGCTCGGAGGCGAATGGGATTGCATACATGACACCGATAAATGTCGTGATGAACTTTTAAAAATATGTTACGGTGTCTGGGACCATGTGAAAAACTATGGCGATCACGGTGCTGATAATTGGGAGCTTGAATGGATTGGTTTTCTGCCCGGAAAGCGAGAAAGCCGCCGCTATGTCGGAAAATATGTTGTTACTCAAAACGATGTGGAAAGTGAAGGCAGATTTGATGACATAATCGCATACGCAGGCTGGTCAATGGATGACCATTTCCCCGAGGGATTCTATTACAGAGATGGATACCCTACAATTTTCCACCCTGCACCTCAACCATGGGGTATTCCTTACAGAGCATTGATTTCAAAGAATATCGAAAACCTGGCATTTGCAGGCAGAAATATAAGCGTTACCCATGCAGCTTTGAGCTCATCACGAGTTATGCTTACTTGTGCAATACTCGGTCAGGCTATCGGTACAGCTATTGCAAAAGCCGTTAATGAGGGATGTTCTCTTGATGATGTAAACATCAAAGAACTGCAACAAGAACTTATGAATGATGACTGTTATATCCCTTGGCATAAAAGAGAAATACCCAAACTGACGAAGGTCGCAAAATGCACAAGTGATATTGTTAGAAACGGTGTTGAACGAGGCGAGGATAATCTATGGCTCGGAGGCGAGGGCGATACGGTAGAATATGAATTTTCATCACCCACTGATATACATAAAATAAGGCTCGTTTTTGACAGCAATCTAAATCGTGATTATCATAATATGCCGTGTAATATAAAGCTTCACGAGGATAAATTCTCATTGCCGAGCACTCTTATTAAGGAATATCGTATAGAGGGTTATAGTGAGAACGGTGAAATGAAAACAATAAGCGTTAATGATAATCATCACAGGTTTGTGCTTCACGATGTTGATTGGCGTATAAACAAAATCAAATTTATTCCCATTTCAACACATGGTGATGAAAAATTCAGATTATTCAATTTTGAAGTAATGTAAAAAAAATCCGTTTGTATCAGCCGATACAAACGGATTTTTTATTTTTAACTCTTATTTGTTCATTGCTTCCTCAACAGCAACGGCAACTGCAACAGTCATACCAACCATGGGGTTGTTACCTGCACCTATAAGTCCCATCATTTCAACAT
>JAXJPK010000168.1:0-6903 GCA_036311705.1 Clostridia bacterium | reverse complement strand
GCTATACATTGGTATGCGAGGGACGGTTTTCGTTCGTAGTTTGACAGCATTAAATAAAAGAAAATCTGCAAAACGCAGATTTTCCCTTTGTTTTAACAATTGCTGTCAAACGATCGGTGCTGTTTTTTTCAGCCCCGTTGTTATCTTATAGAATTAACTCCTATTAACTCAATATGTGATGATATGTACTCCTCCCTCGCCTCAAAGCTCTTTGCATAATCCGTTGAAAGATATTTCTTGTTATCATCAGCAAAAACCGTCACGCAGCATCCGTCTGCACTATTCTCTGACAATGTCTTGACAGAGCCGATAAGGTTTGCTCCCGATGAAATTCCAACGCCTATTCCAAGCTCACTTGCCAGACGCTGTGACATAATTATAGAATCTATATCGTCAACCGATACGACGCTGTCGAGCTCATCAAGCTTGCATATCGACGGAATAAATTCATCACTTATTCCTGCTATTTTATGTGCCCCCGTTTTATATCCCGTAGAAAGCGTAGGCGAATTTAACGGCTCAAGCGGTCTTGCAATACACTTGCTGTTTACTGCCTTAAATGACCTTGCAAGCCCCATAATCGTGCCGCCCGTACCAACACCCGCTACAACATAATCGGGTTTCTTTCCAATACTCTCAAGCTGACGCAATGTTTCAAGCCCCGTATCCTCCATATGTGCATAGACATTGTCGGGATTACTGAACTGACCGGGCAAAAATACGCCCTCACTCCTTGCAAACTCCTCCGATTTTGCAACCGAGCCTAAAAATCCGCCGTCCTCATGAGAAACAAGCTCGACCCTTGCCCCATAGCTTTCCATTATTTTTATTCTCTCGCTGCTCATCCAATCGGGCATATATACCACCATCGGATGATTAAGATACGCAGCCATAGCCGAAAATGCTATGCCCGTATTACCGCTTGTCGCTTCTACAATCGTGTCGCCCTTATGAATTGTACCCGTTTGGTATGCTTTTTTCAAAATATAGTATGCAACTCTATCTTTTACCGAGCCGCTCAAGTTATAATATTCCGCTTTTGCATAAACCTTCATGGGTTTCCCCTTATATTTCAAGCTTATTTCAATAAGCGATGTGTTTGAAATCATCCGTCTGATTCCGTTAAACTTCTCAATCATTACTGCCTCCGTTTTGGAATATATTGTATTATATTTTACCGCCAAACCATTAATTAGTCAATAGTTTTTCCAAACATTATCCCGTTTTCCGATTTCTCGAGCAAAACCTTTTTAAATTTACCGCACACATTTTCATCTGCTGTTGCATGAACGGTTATATAATTCGCCGTTTTCCCCTCGTATATCCCATCAGACGGTGATGTTTCAAACAAGACCTCCATCTCTCGATTGATATGTTTATTCAAAAATTCATTGCGGGTCTTGTTGGTTATATCAATAATTGTTTTTGAACGCCGCTCCTTAATTTCAGGTGTAACTTGATTTGGGCGTTTTGCCGCAGGCGTACCACGACGCTTCGAATACTGAAAAACATGTGCATCCGAAAAAGCAATGTCTTTTACGAATTTCACAGTTTCTTCAAACTCTTCATCCGTTTCACCTGCAAACCCCGTCATTATATCCGTTGTAATGGCACAATCATCAAAGACTTCCCTCAATCCTTCAACAACCTCTTTAAACTGTGCAGTTGTATAATGACGGTTCATTCTCTTTAAGGTTGCGTCACAGCCGGACTGTAGTGATATATGGAAATGCGGGCAAAGCTTTTTGCAGCCTTTTATTTTATCAACAAATTCTCGGTTAAGAGTCATCGGCTCAATAGACGAAAGTCTTACACGAGCTATTCCGTCGATATTATCAATCTTATTAAGCAAAACCTCCAGGGAGGTATCACCCAAATCCTTCCCGTATGATGCGGCATGAATACCCGTTAGAATAACCTCTTTATACCCTGCATCAGCCAATGTTTTTACTTCGGCTAAAATATCGCTTTCACTTCTGCTCCGTATCGGTCCTCTCGCATACGGGATAATACAATAAGAACAAAACTGTGAGCATCCGTCTTGAATTTTAATATATGCACGAGTGCGGTCATTCATTTTTCTTACGCACAAATTTTCGTACTCGTGGTTATTTTTAATATCGGTCACGGCGTTTAGTTTGCTGTCTTTATCAACTGTATTTATAAGATTTAACACCGAGCCTTTATCTTTTGTTCCCAAAACAAGGTTTACTCCCTCAATATCAAGCACCTCATCGGGAGCTGTTTGTGAATAACAACCCATAACCGCAACAACAGCATCGGGGTTTGTCTTTTTTGCGTGTCTGATTATCTTTCTTGATTTTCTATCACTCATTGCCGTTACCGAGCAAGTGTTTATTATATATACATCAGCTTTTTCGCCGAATTGAACTATTTCATATCCCGAATCCGAAAACCTTTCCGCTATCGCTTCTGTTTCGTACTGATTGACCTTGCAGCCGAGAGTGTAAAATGCCACAGTTTTCATATATTCCTCCCAATATAAAAAGTATGTGTTAGTACTATTATATAAAATTTCCTGTAAAATTTCAATAGCTATTGACTAAATAAAGAAAATATTGTATTATATAACTGTAGTCAATATTATGGCTATAAATGAGTTAAGTTAAACTGACGAGTAAAAGAGGAGGAAAAAAGATATGGCAACATTTGAAATGCTTTTAAGTTCAATTAATGATGTTAAGGATTTCGTCAACACAGTAAGCAGATTTGATTTTGATGTAGATCTTGTTTCAGGCAGATATGTTGTTGATGCAAAGTCAATCATGGGAATATTCAGCCTCGACTTATCAAAGCCTATCAAAGTAGAGGTTCATTCTGATGATGCGGCAGAGTTTATGTCACTAATTGATAAGTTTATTGTTAAATAAACATTAATCGAAAAATCTCGGTATATGTTCTGAAATACCGAATAGAGTTGTTTCCAACAAAATGCGGTGTAACACGCTTGTGTTACATCGCATTTTTTATGTCCTAATATGTCGATGAATTTTATTCATTCGACACCCCAATTTGACAAATTCCACATAAAAACAGTAGTATAATAGATTTACAAAAGCAAGACCGGAGGCATAGGATATGATTTATGCGGATATTGTTTTCTTTTTGAATTTCATATCCTCGGCGGCACTTCTCTTTGCATACGGACGAATATTTACTGTTCGATTAAGTATTTTAAAAACAATTATCGGCGCAACAGCTTCAGGTGTCTATGCAATTTTTGAGATTATTCTCGGTTTACCCCCTATTCTGCGAATAGGGGTATTACTATTAATTTGCGTATTGCTATTCGGCAAGAGCAGTGCCTTTTATAATTTGATACGGCTTATGCTTTTTATTATATGTTTAGAGGCAGCTTTTGTTATTATTATGTTCATCACAAATAAGCAAGCCCTGTTTGGCAACGGCACTGTAACAGTCTTTGCAAATGATATTACAGGCGGCATTATCTACGCCGCCGCTTATCCATTGGTGTTTCTGGTAAATAGGATAGTCAAGCACGCATCAAAAGCAAAAAAGGCAGTATTCGCCATAAATGGTGTAAAAGTAACGGTGAATTTGCTATATGACAGCGGAAACCTGTTAAGATACAACTGCTGTATGACAGCCATAATATCATTCTCGGCGGTGTCGAAATTGTTTTGCGGTATGAGCTATCAGGAGCTGTTTCAAGAATATGAAGCAGTGTCATTTAACACTCTTGACGGTAGCGGCTATATGCCGATTATAAAGCCTGATTTTTTTACAATTTCGGGCTGTGAAGCCGAAGTATATATAGCAATAACAGAACGCAGTTTTGGAAAATACGATGGGATTATCGGCGAAATATAAAATCAAATTATTGGGGAGGAAATATAATGCAGTTTTTACGGGAGCTTGCAAAACGATTTATATACATAAAGGGCGACAGCAACAGCAAAAATGATGTTTTTTATATTTGCGGAAGCGATGTCCTGCCGCCGCCTCTTTCAAAAACCGAGGAAGAAATATTGATAAAAAAACTTGAAAACGGAGATAATTCAGTAAAGGGAGAGCTGACGGAACGAAACCTGCGGCTTGTTGTTTATATAGCAAAGAAATTCGAAAATACAGGTATCAATGTTGAGGATTTAATCTCAATCGGGACTATCGGACTTATAAAATCAATTAATACATTTAAACCCGATAAGAATATTAAGCTTGCAACATACGCTTCCCGCTGCATAGAAAACGAGATACTGATGTATCTGAGGAAAAACTCAAACAGACGGACAGAAGTGTCAATAGATGAGCCGCTCAATATTGATTGGGACGGAAACGAGCTTTTGCTATCGGATATATTAGGTACGGATAACGATATAATATGCCGTAACCTTGAAGACGAGGTTGACCGTGAGCTTTTAAGGGCTGCACTTAAAAGTCTGACACCTCGTGAGCGAGAAATAATGGAAATGCGGTTTGGGCTGAACCATACCGATTCAAAAACACAAAAGGAAGTGGCGGACTTGCTCGGCATCTCTCAATCATACATATCACGCCTTGAAAAGCGAATTATAAAACGATTAAGGCGAGAAATAGTTAAAATGAGTTGATAAAAAACTTGTCATAGCATACATAGGATAGAAATATTTTTCTGTCCCCATTTACAATAGGAGGAAATGCTATGACCAATAAGGTTGAAATATGCGGTGTTAACACTTCTACACTGCCAATTTTGTCAAAGAAAGAAAAAGATGAGCTTTTTATAAAAATTAAAAATGGTGATAAAGATGCAAGGGACATATTTATCAAAGGAAATCTCCGACTTGTTTTAAGCGTTATACAACGCTTTTCAAACAGAGGCGAAAATCCCGATGATTTGTTTCAAGTCGGCTGCATTGGACTGATAAAAGCAATAGACAACTTTGATACCTCCGTCGGCGTTCAGTTTTCGACATATGCTGTACCTATGATTATTGGCGAAGTAAGGCGATTTTTGCGAGATGAAGGCCCACTTCGGGTCAGCCGTTCTCTAAAGGATACTGCCTATAAAGCTTTAAGGGCAAAAGAAAGATTTATAAGTGAGCATATGAGAGAACCGACTATATCGGAAATTGCAAAAGAAATTGATGCGGAATGTTCCGATGTTGTTTTTGCTCTTGATGCAATAGCCGACCCCGTTTCCTTATCCGAGCCTGTCTATCACGACGGCGGAGAGCCGATATATGTTATGGATCAAGTTAGGGACACTAAAAATACAGACAGCAACTGGCTTGAATCAATCGCTTTGAATGAAGCAATGAAGCATCTCGACGAGCGTGAAAAACACATTTTAGACCTACGCTTTTTCTACGGTAAAACTCAAATGGAAGTTGCCGAGGAAATAGGTATTTCCCAAGCACAAGTATCGAGGCTTGAAAAATCAGCCCTGAAACAGATGCGGAAGTTCGTGTAACAGATAATTCTGCCTTTGCATATTATATTCCAAGGAGTGTGATAACAATGTGCGGTATCTGCGGATATATTAATCATAGAAAGAATTTCACAAAGGATGAGCCGTTTCATAGAAATCTCATAAAAGAAATGTGCAACCCCATCAAATCACGAGGTCCCGATGCGGAAGGTATTCGGATTTGTGAGAGGGCTGCATTTGGGCATCGCCGTCTTGCGGTTATAGACCCCGCAGGCGGCGTTCAGCCAATGACGCGGATAAGTGAAGGTTATGAATTTACAATCTGCTATAACGGAGAGCTGTATAACACAGCCCAACTGCGTAGCGAGCTTGAACGATATGGTTATTGGTTTAAAACAAATTCCGATACCGAGGTTTTACTTTATTCATATATTCATTATGGTGTGGATTGCCTGAAAAAATTAAACGGCATATTCGCATTTGCAATATATGACTCAATGCGGCATTGCGTTATGCTCGCACGGGACAGATTTGGAGTTAAACCGCTGTTTTGGGCAAAGACAGATGATACGGTTGTGTTTGCCTCGGAAATAAAATCAATTTTCAAATACCCGGGCATTAAACCTGAGCTTGACCACAACGGACTTTGTGAGCTTCTTGCAATAAGCCCTGCACGAACCGAGGGGTCAGGTGTATTTTATGGAATTAACGAAGTGAAGCCCGCCCATTTTATGATAATATGCGGCGGTGAAATTAAAGAAAAACCATATTGGGAATTAAAGAGTGGCGAGCATACCGATTCATATGAAGATACCATAGAGAAAGTTCGTGAGCTTGTAACAGATTCTATAAAACGCCAGCTTGTTTCAGATGTTCCGATTGCAACATTTCTTTCGGGCGGACTTGATTCGAGCATTATAACAGCAGTTGCAGCAGGTGAAATAGATAATCTTGCTACATACTCTTTCGACTATGAGGGGAATGACAAATACTTTACACGCAGTAAATTTCAGCCCGACCCCGACAGTGAATGGGTTCCGAGAATGAGCCAAGCGTTTAACACAGACCATACCAATTTGGTTTGTCCAAACGATGTGCTTGTTCCTCTGCTTTATGACGCACTTATTGCAAAAGATTTACCCGGTATGGCAGACTGTGACTCGTCACTATTATATTTCTGCCGTGAGGTAAAGAAAAAACACACGGTTGTACTGTCAGGCGAATGTTCAGACGAAATATTCGGAGGTTATCCCTGGTTTAGAGATGAAAACGCTTTCAAGCGGGATGCGTTCCCCTGGTGCTATGATTTATCAATGCGGAGTGATATACTTCACAAAAGCGTTAAAAACACGCTCAACCTCGAGGAATACGCACATATGCGTTATTCGGAAAGCGTTGCAAAAACACCTCTCTATGCCCTTGACAACCCTGAAGAAAAAAGACGGCGTGAGATTTCATGGCTTAATATTAAATGGTTTATGACAAACCTGCTTGACCGTAAGGACAGAATG
>JAXJPK010000167.1:0-6180 GCA_036311705.1 Clostridia bacterium | reverse complement strand
CTTTAAGCTTTATACTTTGGTCAAAGTCACTGTCGCTTTGGGCGATTATATGTAATCGAACTATGCCACTTTGCAAATCTTTTGCAACTGCTCCGGAGTATGCACAGGCGGTAATCATAAAAACAGATAGCGAGGAAAGTATAAAAAACCATTTTTTCATAATAATAAAAAAGTCCTTTCAACGGTAATTTAATATAATGATTGACAAAAATAATAAAAATATACAGTATTGTACATAATAATAAAAAAGTCAGAAAGGACAGAGATTATGAAAAGAACAATTTCTATAATAACAATGTGTATGGTGTTGTGCGTTGCAACACTACGGTATCCATCAATGCGTGTATATGCCGCAACAACCTCGGACTTACAGTTAATGGCAAGAGCCGTCAACGGCGAGGCGAGAGGAGAGCCTTATGCAGGACAAGTTGCGGTTGCAGCGGTTATATTAAATCGTGTAAAGCACTCATCATTTCCGAACACTGTCGCAGGAGTAATTTATCAGCCCGGTGCGTTTACTGCTGTAAGTGACGGACAGATTAATGCGGCTATAAGCTCAAATTCAACGGTTTATAAGGCGTGTCAGGACGCAATGAACGGGTGGGACCCGTCAGGCGGAGCAATATACTACTTTAATCCTGATACTGCCACAAACGCATGGATTTGGTCAAGAGAGCTTATAGTTACGATAGGTAAGCACAGATTTTGCAGATAAGGGGAGATAGATGTGTCAAAAACAAATAAATTGCATGCAATAGCTTATACAGTGTTAGGCATAATTATAGTCGTTATGGCGATAGCTTGGTATAGCACTGCAAAGAATAGAAAAAGGCTTGATATAGCGGTCAATAACTCATATGACAGAGCATTTTTTGAATTATCCGACTATGTGGGTGAAATTGATGTCTTGCTGACAAAGGCACAGCTTGCATCAACCCCTGCACAGCTTGCATCTATATCAAACGAGATTTTTATGCAAGCTGCTGAGGCAAAATCGTGCTTTGGAGAATTGCCTAATCAGAATATAAACCTTGAAAAAACTGCAAAGTTTCTGTCGCAGGTCGGGGATTACACATATGTTCTGTCACAGAATATGATAAACGGGCAAGGAATAAGCGATGAGGAATATAAAACTCTTGCATCACTTAACGATTACGCATCGGAGCTCAGCAAAAGCCTTAATGATATTGAACAGCGTATATACAAGGGCGAGATAAGCTTTAATACTGCATATAACGGTGGGGGAAGGTCAGTATTCGCCGCCGATGACATTTTCGGAGATTTGGAAAAGGTTGAAAAATCCTTTGAGGGGTATCCGTCACTTATATATGACGGTCCGTTCTCCGAGCATATAGAAAATGCGGAATCGCAAATGCTTAAAACTACCCCACAAATATCAAAAGATGAGGCACTTATTAAAGCAATCGAATTTTTGGGTGATGAGGCAAAGGGACTGAAATATCAAACTGATATGAATAATACCGCTATAGAATGTTATGTATTCTCGAAGCCTACAAAAAGCGGTGAGATGAGCGTAAGCGTGACAAAAAAAGGCGGATATATATTGTATTTTATAAAGAACAGAGATATTAAGGAAATCAAATACGATGCGGAGGCGGCAACAGAGGTTGCATATGACTACCTTGAGGCACATGGATTTTCAAGTATGGCTAAAAGCTATTATGAGATTACCGACAACATTGCAACGATTAACTTTGCATATACACAAGACGGGATAAAGATGTATTCCGACCTGATTAAGGTAAGGGTGGCTTTAGATAACGGTGAAGTGATAGGAATAGAATGTAAGGGTTACCTTATGAATCATCGACAACGAAATGGGCTTAATGCGGTATTGAGTGAGGAGCAGGCGAAAGAATGTGTTTCAACGCATCTTGCGGTAAATTCCACATCTCTTGCTGTTATCCCAAAGGACTCGTTAAGAGAGGTTTTATGTTACGAATTTCACGGAACATACAAGGATAAAAACTTTATTGTGTATGTGAATGCCGAAAACGGACGAGAGGAAAAAATATTGCTATTGCTTGAATCGGATTCAGGCGTATTAACAGTATAAAGAATAGTTAAATGAATAGAAATTGAACAGACCCCAATGTTAGGATGAGAATCTAACTTTGGAGTCTGTTTATTTTCAGGTCAGTTCAATTTAATCTTTTGGCTTTGCTATCTTATTCACCACTATGCAAAGTAAGGCTGTGATAAGCATATCGGGTAGAGTGTTACCGACTATTATATCAAATCTCATCAGAATTCGATAAATTATAAAGCCTATAAACCATACAATCAGATTTTTAATATTAAATGATGCAGAAAAATCTCTGTTTTTAAAAATAAAGAAATCAGTAATCTGAATAGCTATCATAGGAGCGAATACAGAGCCTATGAAATACAAGAACGCTGTTATATCGTAAAGCGGCAGGAATACGGCACAGACTGTACCTATAACTGTCGTTACAATCGCTACATACTTTCCGTTGATTTTTGAACTCAATGATTCACTTGAAATACCTGCTGAATAAGCATCAAGGAAGGTTGTTGTAACGGTTGAGAACACAATTATCAATAGTCCTGCTATGCCAAGACCTGCTTTTATCATTATTTGAGCAATATCTGTTTCGGCTGTGAAGATTGCAGCACCCATACCGATTACATACATCCAACAGCTGATAATACCGTATGTAACAGCACTTGCGGCGGTTGCGGATTTTGGATTTTTCGCATCTCTTGTGTAATCGCTGATAAGCGGCAGCCATGAAAGCGGCATTGCAACCGACAGCTCAACTGCAGCTCCGAAGCTGATACTGTCGGACATCACATTATGCATTGAGCCGTTCCCGAATATTACAAAGCTTAAAATCACCGTCAAAACAAAAAGTGATGCCATAGCAATGGTGTTGACTTTACCGAGATTTTTTATGCCTATTAATATCCAAAGCGTTATGAGCAGTCCGATAATGATACACCAGAACCAGTTGCCGTACGCCAAAACGCTGTTTGCGGCAATCGCTCCGTCATAAATCATAATTGCTGTCCAACCCACAAGCTGAATGATATTGAGGACTGAAAATAACAAGCCGCCCTTATTACCAAAACTCATTTTTGCGGTTTCCATCGCACTTTTGCGTGCGATACCGCCGATCAGACCTGCAAAGAACAGCATTACACAACCGATAATGTGTCCGATGATTATAGCAAGTAATCCCATGCTGAAGCCGAGCGGAGCAATGTATGTTCCCGTAAGGATTTCCGCAATGGAAACGGCTGCTCCAAACCAAATCAGACTGTTTTCAAAAACAGATGTGCGTTTTTCATTCATTTATTTTTCCTCCTTTGCATATTCGCCTTGTAAATTGAATGCATGATTCATCGGACCTGAGCCGTGCCCTAAATTAAGCTGTGCCGTAAGTGCGTCTGAAATATAACTCTTTGCACGGGATACCGAGTCGGCAAGCGAAAAGCCTTTTGCAAGATTTGCGGCAATCGCACTTGAGAGTGTGCATCCTGTTCCGTGAGTGTTGGGATTATCAATACGCTTGCCCTTAAACCAACGGCTTTCTCCGTCTGAATACAGGAGGTCATTTGCATCATTTATACTGTGACCGCCTTTTATAAGGACAGCACAGCCGAATGTGTCGCCGATAAACTTTGCGGCGGATTCCATATCGGTTTCATTGACTATTTTTTGACCTGAAAGTATTTCAGCCTCGGGTATGTTAGGAGTAACAAGCGTCGCCATTGGTAAAATCTCATCAATCAGGTCTTGGACGGCGTCTGTTTTCATTAAAGACGAGCCGCTTGTTGCTACCATAACGGGGTCTGCAACAATGTTTTTTGCCTTGTGATGCTTTAACCGTTCTGCGATTACCTTGATTAGCTCCGTTGAGGATACCATACCGATTTTAACGGCATCGGGGAAAATATCCTCAAACACCGCATCAATCTGCGATTTCAGGAAATCGGGTGTCGATTCCAAAATTGCTCTCACGCCGGTTGTGTTCTGTGCCGTGAGTGCTGTTATTGCACTCATTGCATAAACACCGTTCATAGTCATTGTTTTAATGTCTGCTTGAATTCCGGCGCCTCCGCAGGAGTCGCTTCCTGCGATTGATAATGCTGTTTTCATTGTTTTTCATCCTTTCAATATTGCATTATTTTTATTTTGCGGCAAAAAGTGGTGCCCCCAATTTACCGCATTTAAATTTTACCAATAAAAAAACGAAAGCCAACCAACGCATTGCGGTAACTTCCGATACTTAATCCGTATTGAAAAAAATAAAAGTTCCCTACGCCGGCATTATCCAAATCAGGTTATCGGTCGAAGGTTATACCTCCCTCTCAGCCTGTAACACAAGCTCCCGCACTTTTTATTGATAAAAACATTATACGCTCCTTTTGTGGGTTTGTCAAGAATTTTGTATAATAAGTTTGGAAAAAGATAAGCGGCTCATCTCGCACATCCGTACTCACTTATGTGCATTGAGTACACGGCGTTCGCACGGACGCACAATCTGCTTGCTTCTCTTTTCCCAAACGGATTTTGTGAAAGGAGTTACATAATTATGAATAAAAAGCAAACTTTCAGCGTTTATTAAAAAATCTATTGGCAAAATCTAAAAAGTGTAGTATAATGTATGATAACACACTAATAATATAGGAAAGAGAGGTAACGCTATGGATAACAAGTATTCGGAAATAACACCATATATAAAAGAGCTTGCAGAGCTGTCAAATTCACATAACAACATTAAGCCCGAGATGTATCAGGAATATGATGTTAAACGAGGTCTGCGTGATTTGGACGGTAACGGCGTTGTAACGGGACTTACGGAAATCTCGAATATTAAGGCAAAAGAGAAGTTACCAAACGGCAATGTTATCCCTTGTGACGGTGAGCTGTATTTCAGGGGTGTAAATGTTCGTGACTTAATAGCAGGATTTCAAAAAGATAACAGATTTGGTTTTGAGGAAACGGTATATCTTTTGCTTTTCTCGGAACTACCCAATAAAGAACAGCTTGACATATTTACGAAAACACTCGGCGAATACAGAAGTCTTCCGCCGTCTTTTGTGCGTGATATGATTTTAAAGGCACCCGGCAACAATATGATGAATATAATTGCACGATGCGTTTTGGCACTTTATGCATATGACGATAACCCCGACGATATATCTATAGAAAATGTATTAAGACAGAGTATGTTTTTGGTTTCGATATTCCCGTTGCTGTCGGTTTATGCGTATAAATCGTATGAGCATTATCATAACGAGAAAAGTCTTAATATTCATCTTCCGAAAACGGAGCTTTCTACTGCGGAGAATATTTTACACCTATTAAGAGGCGGGGGCAACTATACGGATTTGGAAGCAAAGATACTTGACCTCGCACTTGTTCTGCACGCCGAGCATGGCGGCGGAAACAATTCGTCATTCACAACGCATGTTGTTACATCGTCGGGAACCGATACATACTCGGTTATTGCCGCTGCGTTAGGCTCGCTTAAAGGACCTCGGCACGGCGGAGCGAATATAAAGGTTGTGCAGATGTTTGACGATATGAAAAAGTCCATAAAGAGCGTGAACAAGACCGAGATTGAGGCGTATTTGCGGAAAATCGTGAATAAAGAGGCTTTTGATAATACGGGACTTATATATGGTATGGGTCATGCGGTATATTCAAAATCAGACCCCCGTGCAGATATTCTAAAGGTCTGTGCAAAGAGCTTGTCGGTGGCAAAGGGTTGTGATGAGGACTTTATGATGTATGAAACGGTTGCAGAGCTTGCACCGTCAATCATAGGTGAAAAGAGAAAAATATATAAGGGCGTTAGCCCGAATGTCGATTTCTATTCGGGACTTATATATAAAATGCTCGATTTGCCGTATGAGCTTTATACGCCTATATTTGCAATTTCAAGAATTGCAGGGTGGTGTGCTCACAGGATTGAGGAGATACAAAACAACGGTAAAATAATAAGACCTGCGTATATTAATGTTAAACCTGCTTGTGAGTATAAGGAATTAGAAAAGAGATAAAAAGGTGACAGAAGCCTTTTTTTCTATCACCCTTTTTGGGGCTGAATGAGTTTCGCGAATAGTTCAAAGGCATTAAATACAGGAAATCCGCAAACAATGCGGATTTCAACATCAATTTTATTCAAT
>JAXJPK010000166.1:0-7034 GCA_036311705.1 Clostridia bacterium | reverse complement strand
TTCGGTACATTTGAAGTAAGAGAGAGAGCAGCAAGAACAGGCAAGAATCCCAGAACTGGTGAGGTTATCGAAATTGCTGCATCAAAGGTTCCGGCATTCAAGGCTGGTAAAGCTTTGAAGGATGTCGTAAACGGCTAATTTCAGATTAGATGAATTACAAGAGCGAACAATTCCGCAGGAGTTGTTCGTTTTTGTTCTTTAATGGTAAATATAAAGAAAGGATATGTGATATGAGGATAGATAAGTATTTAAAGGTATCCCGCATCATAAAACGCAGAAGTGTTGCAAACGAAGCTTGCGACAGCGGCAGGGTATCGGTAAACGGTAAGCCTGTGAAAGCGTCATATGATGTTAAGGCGGGCGATGTGCTTGAAATCACTCTTGGCGAGCGAGTTATGCGATATGAGGTTTGTGAGGTACTCGAACACGCACTAAAAGCCGATGCACAGAATATGTACAAGGTTTTATGATGTTCTAAACACGAGCTCCCCAAAATAGAATATAATGATATTCTGTTTTGGGAGGTACGATTAATGGTAAAGACGGAAAAATCGGTAAAGGTGCAAAAGGAACATTCAATAACACTCTCTAACAGAGCGGAAATGACCTTGTCGGGCGTTTGTGAGGTTATGAGCTTTTCGGATACCTCGGTTATGCTCAAAACCTGCTGCGGCGATTTGTTAATACGGGGTAATTCGCTCAACATTGGCAGGCTCAACACTGAAACGGGTGAGCTGTATATAAGCGGTACGATTACATTTATGCGGTACGATAAAAGCAAGAAAAAGGGCGGCGTTTTTGAAGGACTGTTCAAATGACGGGTGAACTGTATGCACTCATATTCTCGATATTGTTCGGGGTGGGTGCGGTTTTGCTTTGGGGCGTTTTTGATGTGTTGCGTACAATATTAAAAAATACTTTTTGGGATTTTATTTTTGATGTCTGCTGGTGGGTATTGGCAGCGGCTTCATTTTGCGTTTGTATGTGGCATACGGTGAATATGGAGCTTCGTGCATTCGAACTTTTGGGGATAGTAATTGGTGCGGTATTTGGCGGTTTTTTGTTGTTAAAGCCTGTAAAACGGATATTTACAATAATTTTGGGCGGTATTTTGAAAATAATTCAATTTATTTTGAAAATACTCTTGACACCGTGCGTATTTTTGTATAAAATTTTAGTAGTACGAATAATCGGAGTATTGTGTTCAAAGAGGAGAAAGGTGGCAAATAATGATACGCCTGAAGGAGATTCTTGTTAGGTTTTATTTACAGCATAGAAGAGGTGTTGTTATAACGGCTGTGGCGGTGATTTCATGTTGGTTTGTAATAAACGGGCTTATGCAAATCCCGAACATCAATAAAAACCGTGAGGAAACAGCAAAGCTTGAAACTAAAATAGCCGAGGAAAAAGAGCGTCAATCCGATATAGACGATTTAACCACAAAGGTGAATACCGATGAGTACATAGCAAAAATTGCGTCGGAAAAGTTGGGATTGGTTAAGAGCAACGCAACTATTTTTTACGATATATCAGATGAAAATTAACGGGGGTAAATCGGATTATGGCGGAGATTGGCAGCGTAGTTGAGGGAACAGTAACGGGAGTAATGCAATTTGGTGCATTTGTGGATATAGACGGCGGTGAATCGGGATTGGTACATATTTCGGAATTATCGTCAGATTATGTTGAGGACATAAACGAGTTTATCAAAAAGGGTGATAAGGTCAAGGTTAAGGTGGTGCGGATTGACGATAACGGCAAGATAAGCCTGTCAATGAAACAAGCCGAGCCGAAACCGAAAAAACAGCGTGAGCCGATAAAGAGAAACCAAGGCTCTGCACGCCCGGATTCTTTTGATTGGACTGCCAAACCCGATGAGGAGTTATCTTTTGAGGACAGACTCTCACGATTTAAGCATGAGAGCGAGGAAAAGCTTCGTGACAGCAAGCGTAGAATGGAGAGCAAGAGGTCGGGAGGATACTCCAGACGAGGCTGATTTTAAAAACCTCCGAAAGTGGGCTGTAAAGAAAGCTGAACAGTTCCCAATGGGGCCGTAAAAACTTCGCCGTTGTATTAGCCAAAGCTAAAGCTTTGGAACGGTTTGTTAATTTCAAAGGTTTTATTCTATACTATGACAAACTATAGGGCTGTAAAATGGGTCATCTAACCCTTTTTGCAGTCCAATTTTTAAAGAAAGAGTGGTTATTTGAGGGAAATATCAAAAAAGAATATTATTCAAAGCAGGGTTATCCCGATTATCGGGGCAATTATCGTGTTCATCGTAAGTTTTTGCGTGCTATATCTTGGCGAGAATGTCGGATTAAGCGATAACGGTGATTTTAGACGAGTACTCTTGACGAATAATATTGAATATAAAGATAGCGAAAACCATTATTATCTTTTTAAACAAGATTACGAAATGAAGCTTGAAAATGCGGACAGCTTCTTCCCTGCAATCAAATCTGCATGGCAGACGAACAGTGAGGAGGAAATATATAAATCACCGCATTTTCTTATAATTAAGCTTTCTAAAATATTAAATGTTACGGCAAACGCGATTTCGGGGAGAGCCCTATCGGATTATAACATAGCATATATGGCGTTACTGTATATTTTTATGCTGTCTGTTGCGGCGTGGGTGATTTTCACATTTTTCGCGGATATGAGCTTGAAATTACAGATAACGGTTTTTGTGCTGTTTGTTTTTATGTTTTGTGATGCAGGATATCTGTTGTATTTCAACTCATTTTACGGCGAACCGCTTCAATACACGGCACTTATGCTTTTGATTTCGTTCGGTATGCTTATATACAAGCGGCCGAGCATTCCGAAGGTTATGGGCTTTTTTGTATCGCTTTACTTCTTTGCAGGCTCAAAGCTTGCAAATATTCCATATTCGCTAATCGTTGCATTGCTTGCGGTGTTGATGGTGATAATGCGTAAGGATAAGCTGTTTAAAATTGGCGTTATCGCATCGGCTCTTGTCTGCATTGTAAATATCGTCGGGCTTTATGCAAATATCCCCGATTGGATGAATGAGGACACAACATATCAAGCGGTATTCTTGGGCATAACGCAGAACAGCAAGGATGTAAAATCCGACCTGAGAGAATTGGGGATAGACGAAAAATATGCCGTTTTGGCAGGTACTCACGCATATATGGATGAGGACGAATACCCGATAGATATAAAAACAGATGAATTTAAAAAGGATTTCTATGATAAGGTTTCAAAAGCCGATATTGCAGTATTTTATTTAAAGCACCCTGTAAGATTTGTAACGGAGCTGTGTCACGGAATTGAAAACTCGGCATACATTCGGCCGCCTGTTGTAGGCAATTCCAAAGATGTGCCGATGGAGCTGACGGAAAAGTTCAGTGGCTGGTCGAAGCTACGGGTTAGCTTGAAATTTCTGTATGAGCCTTGGGTTATCTTTACGGCGTTTATAATTATAACGCTTTATATGGTTTTTATGAATGTGTTTTATATACACAATCATAAAATTGAAAGCCCACAGAGAAAATATATGATATGTGCCCTCGATATTCTCATTTTGGGCTTATGGATAAACCTCGTACTGCCGATTTTGTGCAACGGTGAGGCGGATATTGCAAAGCATATGTTCTTATTCACAAATTGCGTGGATATACTCTATGCGTTGGGCGTTACTGCGATTATCATAAGCCCTGTTAAGCGGGCTGTTGTAATAACAGTGGCAGCGGCGGTATTCGCTATGATGTTTAATATAGATACACCGACGAGAGTTATCACTTTCGGCAGGCTTTTGGGTGAGCCGATTAAGTGGGAGATTATAGAGAATTTTGATGACGGTACAACCCTTTTAATGACAAAGGAGTCCGTTGGGATGATGCCGTTTGATGATAATTCAAACCTATGGGAAACAAGCGAGATAAGAGAATGGCTTAACGGTGAATTTTTATCGGAATTTTCGGCGGCGGAAAGGGAAAGAATAGTAAAGACAGAGAATAAAAATATTTTACCCTATAACGAGCGTGAAAACGCAGAGGGCGGAAATCATGCTCACTATTGGAACTTCACTCGCAGCCTTGTGAGCGACAAAGCCGATACGGCGTATTATTCATATACGGAGGACGAGGTATTTATGCCGACCCTTTCGATGATGAAGGATATTGATTCACCCGAATCGTACTGGATAATGTGCCCTTATACAGCAAATGACTATATGGCAAGATTTATGAATACCGATGGTTTCATTTTGCATACAGATGTCAGAAACGAAAAGGGTGTTCGTGCGGTAATCCGCATTAAGGAGAAGGATTGATATGATAAACAGAGAGAACTATACAATGCTGACTGATTTTTATGAAATCACAATGGCGAATGGCTTTTTTAACGAGGGCTATAAGGATCGAACGGTATATTTTGATATGTTTTTCCGCGAGGTCCCCGATGGCGGCGGTTATGCCATAATGGCAGGCGTTGAGCAGGTTATTGACTACCTCAAAAATTTGCGGTTTACAAAAGAGGATATAGATTATTTGCGGAATAAGAATATGTTCTCGGAGGGGTTTTTATCATATCTTGAAAGCTTTAAATTTTCGTGTGATGTATGGGCAATCCCCGAGGGTACACCCATATTCCCGGGAGAGCCGATTGTGACGGTGAAAGGTCCTGCAATAGAGGCACAGTTTATAGAAACAATGCTTTTATTGACTATTAATTTCCAGACGCTTATCACAACGAAAACAAACAGAATAGCAAGGGCGGCAGACGGCAGAGCCGTTATGGAATTTGGCGCAAGGCGTGCCCAGGGTGCATATGCGGCGGTTTACGGTGCAAGGGCGGCGTTTATTGGCGGCTGCAGCGGCTCGTCAAATGTTATGACGGATAGGGAATACGGCGTTCCTGCACTCGGAACAATGGCACATAGCTGGATTCAGATGTTCGATACAGAATATGAGGCGTTTTGTGCATATGCAAGAAATTATCCCGATAATACAACGCTTTTGATAGACACATATAATGTGCTTAAATCGGGACTTCCCAATGCAATAAAGACCTTTGACGAGGTTTTAAAGCCTATGGGCAAACGCCCAAAGGGCGTAAGAATAGATTCGGGAGATATAACATATCTTTCAAAGAAATGCCGCAAGATACTTGATGAGGCAGGATATAGCGATTGTGCAATAGTTGCATCAAATTCACTTGATGAATATATAATCCGTGATATGCTGCTGCAGGGTGCAAAAATTGACCTGTTCGGCGTTGGCGAGCGGCTTATAACCTCAAAATCATCACCCGTTATGGGCGGCGTATATAAGCTTGTGGCGGTTGAGAAAGAGAACGGTGATATAGAGCCTAAAATCAAGGTCAGCGAGAATGTTGCAAAGATAACAACGCCATGCTTCAAGCAGGTATATAGATTGTATGATAAATCAACCGATAAGGCAATCGCCGATGTTGTGACACTTCATGATGAGGTGATTGCAGAGGATAAGCCGTACGAGCTTTTTGACCCCGAGTTTACATGGAAACGGAAAAATGTTAAGGACTTCTACGCCCGACCGATGCTTGTGAAGATTTTCGATAGGGGCGAGTGCGTATATAATTCCCCGTCAACAAAGGAAATCCGTGATTATTGCGAAAAACAGCTTGACACATTATGGGACGAGCTGAAGCGATTTGAAAATCCGCATAAATACTATGTTGATTTGTCGCAAAAGCTTTGGCAGATTAAAAATGATTTGCTGAGGAGTATATCAACAGACGAGTGAGAAAAATGGAAACAAAGATATTAAAGACAGATGATAATTCTATAGCCGAAGCAGGCGAGATATTAAAATGCGGCGGTCTTGCGGCGTTCCCCACAGAAACGGTTTACGGCTTGGGTGCAAACGCATTTTTGACCGAGTCGGTCAAAAAAATATATGAGGCAAAGGGAAGACCGTCCGATAATCCGTTGATTGTGCATATTGCGGATATTGACGAGCTTTATCCGCTTGTTAGTGAGATAAACGACAATGCAAAAGCCCTGATTCATGCATTTATGCCGGGTGCATTTACGGTTATATTAAAAAAAAGCAGACTTGTGCCTGATGCTGTAACGGCAGGAATGGATACGGTTGCAATTCGATTTCCGTCAAACGAAACGGCACAGCGGCTTATAAAGGCGGCGGGTGTGCCGATTGCCGCACCGAGTGCGAATATATCGGGAAAGCCAAGCCCCACAAAAGCGAAATATGTTATATCGGATATGCTTGGCAGAATTGATGCAATAATTGACGGTGAGGACTGCGAGGTTGGAGTAGAATCGACGATAGTTGACGCATCGGGTGAAATCCCCGTACTTTTAAGACCGGGTGGTATAACCCTTGAGGATTTAAGAGAAGTAGTCCCCGAAACAAAGGTTGATGAGCATATATTGACCTCCGTAAAGCAGGGTGAGCAACCGCTTTGCCCGGGAATGAAATACAAGCACTATGCACCCGACGCCGAAGTGACGGTTGTTGAGGGCGATATGAAATCTGTTAAAGCAAAGATTGACGAGCTTTTGAAAGCTAATCACGACAAGGTATGCGGCGTACTCACAATGTCAGAGAATGCGTATGACAGTGCGATTATCCTATCGGGCGGCATCACTAACAAGGAGTATGCAAGAAATTTATTCTCGAATTTGCGTGAGTTTGACAATCTCGGTGTTGATATTGTGTTTGCGGAGTTTGAAAGCCGTGACGGTTACGGACTTGCAATAAAGAACAGACTGTATAAGTCAGCATCACAAAGAGTAATTTATGTCTAAAGAGGGTGAAAGTTTGGATAAAATCGCCCATCTCACCGCTTTTCGCTTGGGGCAGTACCGATGTACAGCACCGCTCACTGCAAAGCGGCAATCTGAACGATTTTCTCTCAAACTTGGTTTTGTGAAAGGATTTAATGGTCATAGGTTTGGATAAAATCGCCCATCCCACCGCTTTTCGCTTGGGGCAGTACCCTCGTACAGCACCGCTCACTGCAAAGCGGCAATCTGAACGATTTTCTCTCAAACTTGGTTT
>JAXJPK010000165.1:0-1791 GCA_036311705.1 Clostridia bacterium | reverse complement strand
TGCACACCCGTGCTCACTCGCATACAAGCGTATAGTCTTGTTCGCACGGACGCACAATTTGAACAGTTTTGATTCAAGCTTGGTTTTGTGAAAGGAGTTAATGGTCATAATAATGAAAGATAAAGTTAATATTCTTGGCGTTTGGGTTGATATGGTGAATGTCAGCCGTGCCGCAGACAGAATAATGCAATTTTTTAATGAGGACGGGTTGCATAAGGTTTATACGCCAAACTCTGAAATTATTATGGCGGCGTATAAAGACGACAATTTTAAGAATGTTCTAAACAGTGCCGAGCTATTAACAGCAGACGGAATAGGAGTTGTTTATGCGTCAAAAATTCTCGGTAAGCCTATAGCCGAGCGTGCCGCAGGATATGACATAGCTTGCGAAGTGCTTGATAGAATAAAGGGTACATCTCATGGCGTGTTTCTGTTTGGAGGTAAGCCCGGAGTTGCAGAAACGGCGAAAGAGAAATTAGAGGAACGCTATCCGGGAATAAAGATTTCGGGCTGCAGAAACGGATATTTCAAGCCCGAAGAGGAGCAGGGTATTGTCGAGGAGATTAATAACTCGGGTGCTGATTTAATTTTTGTTTGTTTGGGTGCACCGAAGCAAGAGCTTTGGATAGACAAGTACAAGGATTCACTAAAAGCCAATGTTGCAATGGGTGTTGGCGGAAGTCTTGATGTATTTGCGGGAACGGCGTTGAGAGCTCCTGAATTTTACTGTAAGCACGGCCTTGAATGGTTTTACAGATTGATGAAACAGCCGAGCCGTGCAGGTAGAATGATGGCATTACCAAAGTTCGGTTTAACAGTCCTTTTAAAAGGCAGAAAATTCAAGCAGGACTAAAGGAGAGTTAGTATATGGGAATTCTTATAGCTATTGAGGGTACTGATTCAAGCGGAAAGCAAACGCAATCCGAATTACTTTATAAAAAGCTTTGTGATGAAGGTATAAATGCAAGACTTGTTTCGTTCCCGGCATATGAAAGTGACTCGTCTGCCCTTGTGAAAATGTATCTTGCAGGCGATTTCGGCAACAATCCAAAGGATGTCAATGCATATGCGGCGTCAACATTTTACGCTGTTGACAGATTTGCAACATTCAGAAAGGATTGGGGCAAGGATTATGATAACGGAACGGTTATAATAGCAGACAGATATGTGCCCTCAAACTTGATTCATCAGGCGTCAAAAATAGACACTGTTAAGGAAAAGAAAGAGTTTATAGAATGGATTGACGAGCTTGAATATAAGCATCTCGGACTTCCACGCCCGAATGTTACTCTTTTTCTCGATATGCCTGTAGATACTGCTCAAAGGCTTATGGCGGCGAGGGCGAATAAGATTGATAATTCCGATAAAAAGGATATACACGAGCGTGACGGTGAGTATCTCAAGAAAAGCTATGAAAACGCCAAGGGGATTGCCGATATGCTTGGCTGGAGCATCATAAAATGTGCCGATGTCGAAGGAAATGTTCGTGAGATGTCACAAATTCACGAGGATATATTACATATAGCAAAAAATGCGATAATGTCCGGGAAATAGACCGGGCTTTATTGCTGTAAAGGATTAAAAAATGGAAAATAATTCACATAAAAAAACTATAATTGCTTGTTTTATAGGATATATCTCACAGGCAATAATTGTAAATTTTGCACCGCTGTTATTTTTGACCTTTCAAAAAATGTACGGGATACCTATTGAGAGAATCAGCGTATTGATACTGATAAATTTTGGTGTACAGCTCGTTACCGATTTGCTTGCGTCAAAGTATGTAAGCAG
>JAXJPK010000164.1:0-1978 GCA_036311705.1 Clostridia bacterium | reverse complement strand
GTTTTGGTACGCGATCAGGGGTTCGAACCCTGGACACCCTGATTAAGAGTCAGGTGCTCTACCAACTGAGCTAATCACGCATATTTGGTTGTTATGTGTTCTTAACACAAGTAATATAATACCACAAAACAACCCTCTTGTCAACACTTTTTTAAAAAAAATTTTCTTTTGTCTGAATTTAACAATTCAAATGTTTTTTTGAGTGGTTTTCTTGACAAAAGAATGGATTTGATGTATCATTTAATTAATAAAACAATGCGAAAGGTTATAATTTGGTATGAAAATAAATTTTGCGGCAAAGTTAGCCGTTACGGTAATCACGGCACTTTCTACAGCAGTATCTGCTTTTGCGTGTACGGGCGTGTATGTGGGAAAAGGCGTTTCGGTTGACGGCTCGGTTATGATAGCAAGGACGGAGGATATGATAAGCTCAAACAGCAAGCGGTTTATTGTCCATCCTGCAAAAGACCACAAAGAGGGAGAAAACTATACCGATGCATTTGGTTTAAGTATCCCCTATCCCGAGCATACTTATAAATACACCGCAACACCGGGTTCGAGTCTGCGTGGTATCGGCACGGCACCGTTCGGTGCGGCAGGGTTTAACGAGCTTGGCGTTGCGTCGACTGCAACAATAACGGCATACCCCAACAAAAAAGCAATAGCTGCCGACCCATTCGTTGAGAACGGACTTTATGAGTTGTCGGCGAACGATATAATTCTTTCAAGAGCCGAATCCGCAAGACATGGTATAGAAATTGTTGCGGAAATTGTGGATAAATACGGCTCGGGCGAGGGAAACATAATAATGACGGCTGACGAGAACGAAGCGTGGTATATGGAGATTTATACAGGTCATCAGTATGCGGCGATAAAGCTGCCTGAGGACAAGGCGGCAGTTATCCCCAACGCATATATGCTCGGCGAGATAGATATTGACTCACCCGATGTAATAGTTTCGGAAAACCTTGTTAGTCTTGCAGAGAAAAAAGGATTTCTTGTCAAAACGAACGGTAAAATCAACTTAAGAAAAACATATTCGGAAGCTGAAAAGGATTCAAACTCTATCAGAATATGGGGCGGACAGCGTTTGCTCTACGGCACTGTCGGCACAGACCCGTACAAGACAGAGTATAATCTGCTTTTTACCCCGTCACAGAAAATATCCGTAAAGGATGTTATGAATGTAACCAGAACAAGATATGAGGGTACGAAATACTGTCTTGATATTCCCGGTAACAAATATAACCGTGGTATTGCAACGGCACGGCAGGAGGAATGTCACATTCTGCAAATTCGTCCCGATTTGCCGATAGAAATCTCGTGTGTGGAATGGCTATGCCTTGCAAATGCCGAGTTTGCACCGTATTTGCCGTACTACGCTGTAGCAATGACGGACACGCCTGAGGTGTGCAAGGTTGATTCGGTTGAATATAGCCCGTATTCAATGTATTGGTCAAACCGTTCGCTTGCGACCGTATCGGCACAGAACAGAAGCGTTTTCGGCAACAAGATAAAAGCATTTTATGATGAATATGAGAACAATGTGATTGAAAACCTTGCAATAAATGACAAGGAAATGCTGAATTCAAAAACAAAGTCGCATACGGCAAATGTTCTTGCACGGAATGTGACTTATGATGCATATAATAAATCGCAAACGCTGTTTAGCGAGCTGATAAAGTTTATGGCGACTTATGAGGGTGAGGACGAAACAAAGGGCAACAATCCGCAGTTTGAAATAAAGCCTAAACCGACAGTTGAGCGGATACCGAGTTATGTAACGAACGCACCGACAGTAGTAACTGAATAAGATGTCAATACTTCAGATTATGTATCCATATGGGGCTGTTGCCTTTAGTGCAGACCGTTCAAAGACAATAAAGTGATATATGCAAGGAATATAAAGTCCCATATTATAACCATTTGTTGAAATCTGCAAGAAAAATTGCAGATTTCTTTTTATCTATAGCCTTTG
>JAXJPK010000163.1:0-1827 GCA_036311705.1 Clostridia bacterium | reverse complement strand
GATTTAACGGAATGTCAAAAATATCTGCTTGATGAAAACTCGGACGTTACCCCCGATACTGTGATTGTATTAAGAGGCTACGGCCCCAAAGGAGCGCCGGGAATGCCGGAAAACGGCAACTTCATGCCGCTGCCGCCGAAGCTTAACAAAATGGGTGTCAAAGACTTTGTAAGGATAACGGATGCAAGAATGTCGGGCGGATGTTTCGGTACACAGGTACTCCACGTTGCACCGGAAAGTGCTGTGGGCGGTCCGCTGGCAGCAGTTCGCGACGGTGATATAATTCATCTTGATGTTGATAACAACAAGATAGAGCTTGAGGTTTCAAACGAAGAAATTGCAAGGAGATTAAAAGATTTTGTACCGAAAGAACATTCGGACATAAAGAGAGGATTTGTACGCAATTTTATTGATAATGTAACACAGGCGGATGAGGGCTGTGACCTGACATATATGCAGTATAAGGATTAAATTCACACATTGAAAGGAAGATATTACTATGAATAAATTAACCGAAATCAAGGGCATTTGCCCGATAGTAGCCGCTCCGTTTACCGATAACGGCGAGGTTGACTATGAGAGTCTTGATAAGTTGGTAAAGCATCTCATAAACGGAGGATGCCATGCGGTGACTTTGTTTGGTATCGCAGGCGAGTATTACAAGCTGTCGGATGATGAGCGCGAAAAGATGGCACAGGTTACAATTAAGACGGCAAAGGAGGTTTGCGGGAAAACGATAATCTCCGTTACAGACCACTCAACAGAGATTGCTGTTAAGCGTGCGAAACAGTTTGAAGAAATGGGTGCGGACTGTTTGATGCTCTTGCCGCCGTTTTTCCTGAAACCCGGTGCAAAATACCTTTATGAGCATATGAAAGCAATCGCAAATGCTGTTGACATTCCCATTATGGCACAGTATGCTCCGGAACAGACAGGCGTTGCAATTCCGCCCGAAACATTCTGCAAGCTTGAGAAAGAATGCCCGAATATGATTTATTATAAGATTGAATGTAAGCCTGCCGGTCCGTATGTTACTAATCTTATGAATTTAACGGACGGAAAAATGAAAATATTCGTCGGCAATGCAGGCTTTCAGCTTATAGAATGTATGGACAGGGGTGCGATCGGTGCAATGCCGGGTTGCTCAATGTACGATGTATATCTTGATATATATAATCATTATGTTGACGGTGACAGAGAAAAGGCAATACAACTGCATAACAAGCTGCTCCCCATGCTTAACCATATAAGACAGAACGTTGAACAGATTATTTCGTTTGAGAAACGAATATTAAAGAGAAGAGGTATCATAGCGTCCGATTACTGCAGAAAGCCGTCATATGATACAGATGAGTATTTTGACAGACTTTTTGATGAATTTTATAAGGAAATGGCTGAGAATTATGGATGGTAAGAATAAGGTTGCTTTCGTTACCGGCGGCGGAACGGGAATAGGTCAGGGAATTTCGATAGAGCTTGCAAAAGCCGGATATGATGTTGCGTTCTCGTACTGCGGAAGCGTTGAGGGAGCAAAAAAGACAGAAGCGGAGTTCCGTAAATACGGTGTTGAAGCACTTGCGATAAAAGCAGATGTAAGCAAGCTTGATGATATACAAAAAATGTTTGCCGAGGTTGTAAATAAGTTTTCAAGACTTGATGTGTTCGTGAACAATGCGGGCATAACAGAAAAATCGGATTTTTTGCATACAACGCCCGAAATGTTTGAAAAAATTTGCGGTGTTGATTACAAAGGTGCATTTTTCTGTATCCAAAATGCCGCAAAGGTAATGATAGATAAAGAAATTAAGGGAAGTATCATCCTTATAT
>JAXJPK010000162.1:0-4246 GCA_036311705.1 Clostridia bacterium | reverse complement strand
TCTCGGAAAGCTCATCCTTGAATTCACGAAGCCATCCTGCCTCTACGGATTTCGATTCATAAAGCCCGAGAAGCTCATTTGCCCAATCAACAAGATTTTTAATAATGTCTTTTATCTTTTCAACAAGAGTTTTCTTTTCCGTCTCGGAAAGGGAATCAAATATCTTCTTTCCTTCTTCACTCATTTTGAAAAGATCCTCGGAAGCTCTTGCAATAATCTCGTCTCTTGCCGCATCGTCCGACATATCGGGATGTGTCTGCTTCTCTTGGGCAATAAGGTCATACTCCGTCAATCCTTTTCCCTTAAACACATCAAATATCTGCTTTGAAAGCTTTGCATAAAGTTCGGGAGATTTCTGCTTCATCCAATGCGTAAGCTCATGTGACATCGTGGGGATTATAGCGTCTTCTGAAACATACTTTTTATCAAAGCCTGCTCTTGCATCAATTACGATAGTGTTAGTTGCATTGTCATAGTATCCGTTATAAGCTTTACCGTTGTATTTGCCGTTATATGTAATCTTAAGATTGATACCTGCACCTTGCGCAAACGCCTTGACAAAGGTAATAGCTTGCTTCTGTCTACTGCTGAGATTCCTCCAAAGCTTCTGCCCGTTAGCACCATTGAATACGGAATCGTCAATATTCGCCTTGCGTACAAGCTTGCCCTCATACTTCTTGACAGCTTCGTCAATGGCTCTCTGTTTCGCTATTCTCTGTTCTGTAACAACCTTGCTGTAAACCTGTGCCACCTGTCGGGGCGAAAGCGCACCGCTGTTCTGAAGAATGTAATCATCCGTATAATTCGCCCTTGCAAGGTCTTTTACAAGATTGAACGACTCCATAAAATACTCTATATCACTTGTTCCGTCATAGACTTCAGCAAACAGCTCCGCATCAGCTTCGTCCATACCTTCAACAGCTTCTGCAATTTCAGGGCTTGTTTCTGCAAGTACCTTCTTGCCGTAATCACTGCCTTCAAGTGTTTTTGCTTCTGTTGGCGAAAGCTTTTCTCCGACAGCCGCCTTTGATATAATTTCGGAAAGTTCTGCTACGTTTCCTGCTGTTTCACCAAGTTCCGCAAGTTTCTCGGATACTTCCGCAGTTGTAACATTCTCAGCACTGTCAGAAGATAAATCCTCACTCATTTCGGTAAGTACTTGCTTGCCAAATTCGCTGTTCTCAATCATTTCTGCTTCGGCAGATGTAAGCTTTTGACCAACAATCTTACTTGATATTGCATTCGCAAGTTTTGAAACATCGCCTTTTTCGCCAAGCTCCTTGAGCCTTTTATTTATATCAACGCTTGTTTCATTCTTAATGGCAGTATTATTCGCATCAACAAGTCTTGCAAGTTCCTTCTCGGAAAGACTATTTCCCTTATCAAGCTTTGCTCTGAATTCCTTGGCGATGTTGTAAGCATCTGAGCCTTCTTCACTTGCAAGTCCTTCGTTGATAAGAGCTTCTACCGTTTCATCGTCTCCGTACAGCTCACGTACTCGTCCTTCACCATGCCTTGACATAGTATTATCGCTGAAAGCCTCAAGGTCAGCAATAACCTTCTTTGCCCTTGCTACCTGCTCTATGGTAGCCCCATCGGATTCAAGCACCGTTCTTGCATCATTCAACAGCTTATTACCAAGCTTGCCCACTTTGTAATCGGAGGCGTTGTTTGCGTTGATACTCTTCTTGGCATACTGCGTATATGTCTTATAAGCTGATGACGCTTGCTCGGCTATATCCGAATCTCCAAAAAGTTCTGCCGCTTCTTCGGAATCGAACAATTCTTCATCGGAGCTGTCTTCAGTATTACTATCTGTGTCGATATCTGCAACAGCCTCCTCGGTCTCAAAGTTATATAATTTTTCATCAGATGCAAGGTCAAATACATCTCCGACTCTTTCGTTTTGTCGGATAGCCTGCCCGAGATTCTTGTTCTGCGAATAATTATTAACAGCATTTGGCAGTTCCCCGACTGCGGTAAAACCGCCACCCATAACCATACCGCTTAAACCTGCCTCCGCAACTTGCCAACGCAATTCATTTTTGGCAATGATCTCTGCTTCGGATTTAGTATATTCGCCCGAATCTACAAGCTCCTTAACTCTGATATTATAATGAGAAAGCTCTCCGTGAATATTGTCATACATTATGTTAGCAATTTCGGTTGCTTCTTCTTCGGATAAGTTGGTAATCATATTACTTGCCAACTTTCCAAAGGCACTTTTTGTTGCCTTTGAATTTTCAAAAAACTTTCCGATTGAAATAGATTCAAATACAAGTTCAAAGCATCCTGAATGGAAACCATTCCAAAATGCCTGATCGCTTGAAAGTCCTCTGTCGAGAGCATCGTTGACACCCTGTCCTGCGGCAGATAAAGCGAGAATACCGCCACCTGCATGACCGCCCATCCCCATAGCCGCCACAGAGTCAGCCATAGACATACCCGTGTTGTAAGCAAAGTCAAACGCATCCCAATTACCTATTTTGAAATCCACATCTTGAGATACTCTGTTTCGGATGATAGAGGAACCTCTCGCATAGAAGTTGTCATCCATTACTCCTGTCTTGTCATACTCAATACTGTCTTGAACGTGTTCGACAGCTCCGGTGAGAGAATATGATACAGAAAGAGTTGACGCAGCTGTCTTTGACCAAAAACCACCACTTGCAAAATTATCAAGGTTAGTAAGTATCTGCGTTTCGTGTTTACCCTCGAGTTTAGGCTGAATCATTGCAAGATAGTTGTCAGATGTACCCTTTTTAACTTTGCCTTCAATCTCAAGACCAAGATAATACTCATATATCTTTTGCTCGTCTTCGCTTGCCCATATATAAGACACCGGAACGGGAGAGTTTGGTGCATCAGGAGCATTTGCTGATGCATATCCGGTTAGATGCTCCTTTGCAAACTTGATCTTGTTCTTTACTTCCTCGCCACCAAACCTGTTTCCGAATATTGCAAAATCATATTCCGCTTCATCGTAACTCGGATTCTTAACATTCGCACCAATTTTTGAATACTTTTCAAAATCTTTAGCATTTAAAGCATTGTATTCAGTTTGGAACAAATTTGCTTCATCATAGTACTTCTGCTTTTCGTTTAATGCTGCCTCAATATCTTCTATAGTCTTATACCCAACAGAAGCCATATATTTGCTGTAACCTGAAGTATTTCTCTTACTCGCACCTGCTCTGCCTTTTGAACGTGTAGTATCGGTATAATCTTGAGCATCCATTTGATCGATGTATGCATCCTCTTTCTTGCGAGCTTCTTCCTTTTTCGTTTTCGCTGTTGCATAAATATTCTCAAGCTCGGTAACCTCGGTGCGCAATGCACCAAGGTCAGCCGATAACAGTTCTTTTTCACGTTTTGCTCTTTCTTCAGCCTCTTTTTTTGCTGTGTTAAACGCATCCGCACTGTCAAACTGTCCGTATAAACTTTCAAGATCACCCCAATTATCAAGAATGTCGCTATAAGCAGAAGACAAATCCTTGATTTGAGACTCTTTGTTACCAAAAAAATGCTGATATTCATTATAGCTGTCAACGCGATTGCGCATATACTCGATATTTGCTTTTGTGCGTTTCAAATCGTTTGCAGACTGCCATCCATTTTCAGTGGCGGATATAACATCACGCAAAGACGATATATCTCTTCCTAAAGTATCAAACCCAATATTGCTTTCGAGAAATGTCTTATAACCTGCAAGATGATTTTGTGAATTGGCTTTTATATCTTCATAAGTTTTTTTCTTTTTTCTTGCATTGTGGTAAGCACCACCCTGCTCCTTAAGTTGTTTATATGTTAAAGCCATATAATCCTCCTTTATCCTATGCCATAATATGCCAATAAATATGATGCTTGATTTTGGCTAAGTTCGCCCTTGTTATACGCTGATTCAATGCACTTATCAATGTACTCTTCGTAAGTTTCGGTACTAATATCTTTTCCATTGTAAGAGCCCCATTTACCACGTTTTTCCCATTCAGTCTCTGTCATAATTCTCGCTTGGAATAGGCTAACCTGCTTCGAGTCCTTTGCCGCATTATATTCATCTTGAGAAACTTTTTCACCCCAACCCGGGTCTGTGCCATTTTTTGCAGTTCTGTCCTTAGCACTCTCTTCGCTATCATGAGCCTGTGCATCGTCCTGCATGTTCTTATCATGCTCTCTGTTCTTTTCATTCTCGGAAGACTGATGAGCCTGTGCGTCATCTTGCATAGCCTTATCATGCGCTCTATTC
>JAXJPK010000161.1:0-6551 GCA_036311705.1 Clostridia bacterium | reverse complement strand
CTTCAGGCTTGTATTCGTCTATTATTTCAAGCAGTGACGATATAAGCTTTTTTCCGCCTGTGTTCTTAACGGTCCTTACGCCTTGAGCAGTAAAGCCCAACGGGTCTGTTACCGCCACGCCAACCCGTGCATCACCATAATCTATACCCAAAATTCTCATATCCATTCTCCGTTCATTTTTTATTTATTTTAATAGTAACATTTACCCATATAATTGTCAACTGTTTTCTAAATAATCAAAAATAATGACTATTGACTTTTTTCTAAAATGATTTATAATAATATTGATGAATAAATATAGTTTGAGCTTATTTTATCAGGAGCATAATAATATGAGTAAAAAGATATTATTTGTATTTAATCCGCAGTCGGGCAAGGGAAAAATAAAAAATTCATTATATGATATCATAGAGCGTTTTACCAAAGCCGGATATGATGTCACAGCATATCCTACTCAAAACCCGGGTGATTGCGAAGCTAAAATAGAATCATCTGCCGCAGATTATGATGTTGCGGTTATATCGGGCGGTGACGGTACCCTAAACGACGCCGTAAGCGGTATGCTTAAAGTTCCTCAAGAATTAAGAATACCTATCGGATACATTCCTTCAGGAACTATGAACGATTTCGCGTCTACAAATAACATTTCCCCATCGCCTATTGATGCGGTAAATGAAATAATAAACGGAAAATTTGTACCCTACGACATAGGTATGTTGGGTGACAAACATTTTATATATGTTGCAGCATTCGGAGCATTTACCGATGTTTCCTATGCAACGCCGCAGATATACAAGAATATTCTCGGTCCTGCGGCATATTTCTTTGAGGGGATAAAGAGTATTCCAAAAATCAAGGGTATAAATGTTAAAATAGTCACAGACTCAAACGAGGAAGTAAACACAAATGCCTCGCTTGTACTTATTATGAACTCAACAAGCGTTGCGGGATTTGAGTTCGGCGAATTCTATGAGATAGACACAAGTGATGGTTTTTTTGAAATTGTTGTTGTTGATAATAATGTCACGATTTTGGATTTACCGACAATCATAAACGGCATAAGGAACGGAGAGTCATCAATCGAGAACATCCATTTTTTAATCGCCAAAAAAGCGACTATAACAACAGACGAGCCGGTTAAATGGACGCTCGACGGCGAATACGGCGGTGAAACAAGCTCTGCGGAATTCAGAGTTTGTCATAATGCGGTTAAATTTTTCATAAAGAAAAATAAAAACAATATTCCGGAGGAACAACTATGAACAATATCGCAATAGCAATAAAGGACGCCTTGTTAGCTTGGGGCATACCCCATCAGATGATTACGGCGTTAATATCAATGATACCTCTTATCGAGTTAAGGGGCAGCATACTTGTTGCAGGTATATTAAAGCTACCGTTTATTCAAACATACCTTGCTGCTGTTATAGGTAATATGATACCTATCCCCATTATTCTGTTTTTCATAGAAAAAATATTTGCTTGGATGAAAAAAATCAAGTATATTTCAAAATTCCCCGTATGGATAGAGAATAAAGCGTTAAAAAAGGCCGACCAGATTAATAAATACGGATATTGGGGATTGTTCCTTTTCGTTGCCATCCCCTTGCCCGGAACAGGTGCATGGACAGGTAGCCTTCTTGCCGTTTTGCTTGGTTTAAAGCGTGGCAAAAGCCTGTTTTTCATTCTGCTCGGTGTTATGAGTGCCGGTCTTGTTATGTCACTTTTAGGCTATGGCATTATAGGCAGCCTCATTTAGTTTTTAGGGGATGTAAAAAAACAACGCCGATCATTTGACAGCAAATTTATATATTTCAATATAAATAAATTCATAAAAACATTGTTAAAACAATTGCTTTTTTTGGCTAAATATGTTATGATTAGTATGTAAATTATCTTTAGGAGGAAATACATATGTACATAGGTATAGATTTGGGCGGTACAAATATTGCCGCAGGACTCGTTTCTGAAAGTGGAGAGATTTTAGTTCAAGGCTCAACACCCACAATGAATGAAAGACACATTGACGAGATTATTGCCGATATGGCAAAGCTAATAAATAAGCTTGCCGATGATTATGGAATTGCAGTTTCGGACATCAAGGGCGTCGGAATAGGCAGTCCCGGCTCAATCGATTTTAAAAACGGCGAGGTTGTTTATTCAAACAATTTGAAAATGGAGCATTGCAAGCTTGCAGATAAGCTTTCAGCATTGGTAAATCTGCCGGTTAAAGTTGATAATGATGCAAACTGTGCGGCTATGGGCGAATATATCGCAACAGGTGATGGTGCGGAGAATTATGTATTTATAACCCTCGGAACAGGCGTTGGCTCGGGTTTAATTATTAACGGAAAAATGGTAAGAGGCTTCAACGGTGCAGGCGGCGAAGCAGGTCACTCAGTAATCGTAACAGACGGCGAGGCTTGCACTTGCGGAAGAAAAGGTTGTTGGGAAGCATATGCATCTGTTACCGCTCTAATCCGTCAAACAAAAGAGGCTATGGAAAAGAACCCGTCAAGCCTTATGCATGAATTTGCAGAAAAAGAGGGCAAGGTTTCGGGCAGAACAGCATTTGATGCTGCAAAAGCAGGAGATGAAGCAGCTTTGGAGGTTGTTAATCAATATGCTGTATATGTTGCGGAGGGTATAACAAATCTTGTAAATATATTCCAGCCCGAAGTAGTAGCTATCGGCGGCGGTATCAGCCGTGAGGGTGACTATCTACTTAATCCCGTAAGAGAATTTGTTGCTAAAAATGATTACAACAAGTATATGGCAAAGACAAAGATTGTAACAGCAAAGCTGTTTAACGATGCAGGTATTATTGGTGCTGCAATGATAGCCAAATAAAATGAAAGAATTCACAGTTACAGAAAACGATTCGGGACAGCGTTTGGATAAATTCATAACAAAGCTTATGCCACGCCTGCCGCAGTCGATGATGTATAAAGGATTTCGCAAAAACTGTGTAAAACTAAATGGTAAGCACGCAAAAAACGGTGCTGTATTCGTTGAAAAAGGCGATACTGTAGCTCTCTATTTTAAAGATGAGTTTTTTGAAACGAACCGGGAATTTAAATATACGCCGTACGAGCTTGATATTGTTTACGAGGATGATAATATACTCGTAATTAACAAAGCACCCGGAATACTGTCACATTCAGATGAGCATGGCTGTGGTTTAACGGTTATAGATATGGTCCAAAGCTATCTTTATGACAACGGCGAATACAATCCCCAGACTTCACAAACATTTAAGCCCGCCCTGTGCAACAGGCTCGACCGAAACACCGGCGGGCTTATTATTGCCGCAAAAAATTCACTCGCATTGCGAGAGATAAACAGCAATATAAAAAGACGAAATATACAAAAGTTTTACACAGCCGTTGTTGAGGGTAACCCTCCCGACGACGGTCGCCTCACGGGTTTTTTAACAAGGAAGAATAAAGTTACAAAAGTATCCGACAACGGTAAATCTGCTGAGCTTATTTTTAGTGTTAAGAAACGAAAAAACAGATTTTCACTTGTTGAAATTGAATTATTGAGCGGCAGAACTCACCAGATTAGAGCACAGTTTGCCGATATCGGCACCCCCCTTGCAGGTGATAAAAAATACGGCGGAAAAAGTGCTGATTTTAAGTATTCACTTTACAGCACAAAGCTTGTGTTCCATTTTGACAGTGATGGCCCACTGGCATATCTTGACGGTATGACGCTTAAGGTGAGCGTTCCGTTTGAAAAATTTTTTAAGGAGTAAGCTATGGATTTCATTTCACCATCCAAAATAAAGAATATAGCCGCAAAGTATGGATTTGTGTTCAAAAAAGGGCTTGGTCAGAATTTTCTGTCCTCAAAGTCCGTTTTGGAGGAGATTGCAGCTGCTGCTGAAATAGATAATGAGGGTGTTATCGAAATCGGACCCGGTTTTGGGGTTTTGACGCATGAACTGGCAATGCGGGCAAAAAAAGTGGTTGCATTGGAGCTTGACGAGCGTCTTATTCCCATTCTTGCCGATACTCTCGGCGAACATAACAACATTAAGGTTATTAATGCAGATGTGTTAAAAACCGATGTTAAAAAACTAATTGCTGACGAATTTGACGGTATGAGCGTAAGCATCGCCGCAAATCTGCCGTATTATATCACTACGCCAATTATAACAAGCCTTATCGAGGAGCATCTCCCTCTTCATAATCTTGTTGTTATGGTGCAGAAAGAGGTTGCAGAGAGAATAACAGCAAAGCCGGGCACAAAAAATTACGGAGCCATTTCGGTACTATGTCAATTCTACACAATTCCCGAATATGTCACAACCGTTCCTGCGGATTTATTTGTTCCACCCCCGAAGGTTGACAGTGCTGTCGTGAAAATGAAATTCAGAGATGTCCCCGCAGTAGAGGTAAAAGACGAGAAACTGTTCTTTAGAACAGTAAAAGCAGCATTTTCACAACGGAGGAAAACTCTTTTAAACTGTCTTACGGCTAATTTCCCCAAAAGCAAAGCTGAAATATCCGATTTACTTACAGGTATTGAAATAGAGCCTACCCGCAGAGGTGAAACGCTCACTCTTGAGGAGTTTGCACGAATTTCAGATTTGTTGTCTTGACAGAATGAAATATTTTTTGTAAAATTTGCAAGTTATTTCAAAAATAACTTGCAATTTTTTGTATTATATGATAGAATTAATTAACTATAAAAAAAAGGAGTAGTATTATGGAACAAAAAAGACACACATTTTCCAGCGGGTTCGGTTTCGTACTTGCAGCTGCAGGTTCAGCCGTAGGTCTGGGAAATATATGGCGATTCCCTTATCTTGCGGCTAAATACGGCGGCGGTATATTCTTGCTTACATATATCATACTCGTATTTACTTTCGGATACGCATTGATGGTTGCTGAGAACGCCATAGGTAGAAAGAGCGGAAAAAGCTCACTAAATGCATTTTCAGCTCTTAATAAAAAATGGGGGTTCTTAGGAATTTTAGCAACCATAATACCCTGTATCATTCTTCCCTACTATAATGTAATAGGCGGATGGATTATCAAGTATTTCTTTGAATATTTCCAGGGTATGCTAATAGATTTCTCATGTGCAGTATGGAATCTAACATCATCCGCACAATATGGTGCGGCAAGTGCAGCTACCGATACTTATTTTGTTGGTATGCTGTCATCACCCGTTACACTTATTGTAACACAGGTAATTTTCACACTTATCATTTCTCTTGTACTTCTTAAGGGAGTTCAGAAAGGTGTTGAAAGAGTTAGCACTATCTTGATGCCGATACTTGTTGTCCTGGCGATAATCGTATCTATTTATTCAATGACACTTCCCGGTGCTCTTGAAGGTATTAAATACTTCTTTATCCCCAACATCAAGAACTTCAGCGTAACAGGCGTGCTTGCGGCAATGGGTCAGATGTTCTATTCATTGTCACTTGCAATGGGTATTATGATAGCTTACGGCTCATATATGCCTAAGGATACTTCACTTGAAAAGAATGTAAGCCGTATTGAATTATTCGATACGCTTATCGCAGTTCTTGCAGGTCTGATGATTATCCCGGCTGTATTCGCATTCGACAAGTCACAGCTTTCAGCAGGCCCGGGACTAATGTTTGTTACACTTCCTAAGGTGTTTAATACAATGATGATGTCAAATGTAATCGGCGTATTGTTCTTCTTCCTTGTATTTACAGCTGCAATAACATCAGCTATTTCAATTATGGAAACAATCGTTGCTTGTGTATGTGACCAATTCAAGATTTCAAGAACGAAGTCGGTTATCATCGTCAGTGTTTTGTCTTGCCTTGTAAGCTGCTTACCCTCATTGGGATACAATGTTCTTTCATGGGTTAAGTTCTTTGGCAAGTTCGATATTCTTGACATGATGGACTTCACAACGAACTCCGTTCTTATGCCGATTTGTGCATTGCTAACATGCTTCTTTGTAACATTCGGTATCGGAACAAAGGTTGTGGAAGACGAAGTATTGCTTCACGGCGATTTCAAGAGAAAAAAATTGTTCAATGTAATGATAAAGTATGTAGCACCCATTCTTATTTGTGCAGTACTTGTTTCATCAATATTGAACTCATTCGGTATAATCAGTATGTAACTTAAAAAAGGAGTCTGCAATTTCAGACTCCTTTTTTATTTATAAATTTATCAGAGCTATGACAACTACCGCTGCCAGTCCTATGATAACTATTCCTAAGGATATAATTATAGTTAAAAGTATCTTTCTTAACTTTTCCTCATTGTCGATTTTATTTTTCATTCCCATATATTATCCTCTCCTCTTTAATTATATCAAAGACAAAATCAAATGTCAATCCTTTGGCACTCATACCAAAAACACCAAAAATATCAATTATCTTTTTTAAAAAAAGCTTGACAAAATGTTTATCATCTGCTATAATATTCTATGTTGTTGCAAACAACGCATAGTAAATGCGAGGGTGGCGGAATAGGCAGACGCGCACGTTTGAGGGGCGTGTGGTTAACCCGTGCCGGTTCAAGTCCGGTCCCTCGCACCAACACTTCTTTCGT
>JAXJPK010000160.1:0-15688 GCA_036311705.1 Clostridia bacterium | reverse complement strand
ATTCTCCCTTTGTCAACACTTTTTATGAAAAAAATTTTTTACTGTGCATTTAGTATGCTTTTTATACCTCCTTCACCCTTTCCTATTGGGCTTTTTCGACAAAAGCAAGAACAGGATTGCGAATATTAACCATTAAGCAAATACACCATTAAATTCAAATAACCCGCAAAAGTCACCCACAACAGGTACGGTACTTGCAAATACGCCGCTGTTTTGCTGACCTTTGAAAACCGAAATATCATCAGAATAATCAAAATCTCGAGCAAAACAAGCCAAATAAATGCAAACAAATATGCCTGCATATTAAAAAATATTATACTCCAGAAAAAATTCACAACAAGCTGCATGCCGTAAATCCACAAAGCCGAAGTACTTTCCGCTCTGTTTTCGCCTTGTTTTTGATAAACAATCGCACTTCCTATTCCCATAAGGATAAAAAGAATTGACCATACAATGGGGAATAATATCATTGGCGGTGCAAGTGGCGGCTGATTGATGTTTTCATACACGGTCATATTATTCCGAGTGAAAAACGCAGACAATCCGCCCACGCCCAAGGCTATCGCAACAGAAATAACATAGGGTTTTATTTTTTTCCACATAAACTTCATCACCTCATCTGTAAGTCTACGCCAAAATCCTTAATTTATTCCATTTATTATATTTTTTACCGAAAAAGCATCATTAAACAAAAATTCGTCATAGATTGCCTCAATATTTTCCTCGTTATGCTCTATTTCAATCGAAAATAGTCTTGCACTCTCGTGTATTCCGCCGCATATATTCGCTAACGCTATAATCGACATCACTCCCACCGCCATAAACATAAGCTTTGACAATGCATCACAGTCAAAAAGTGCTTTCAAGAAGTATCTATACACAAAATACACAGCCAGCTGCTCAGCAACAACCGAATCTGCCGAATGTCCGTCTGATTCCTTTTCAGACTCTATTCCCTGCTTCAAAACACTATGCCATTTTTCATCAAGTATATCAAGCGTATCCAAAAATTCAAGGAGGTTTACCAAATCACACTTTGTATCCCAACAATCATTAGGAGAATAAGAAAACACGCCATATTCATTATTATTTATTCGTTCCTGCAAGGCTACACCATAGTCGAGGGCTAACCTCATTCGCTTAAATATATCCAATTGACGATTTTGCAATATATCAAAAATCTGCTCACGAGCATTATACAGCAGTGGAAACAATTCCTCATCACACTTGCCGCTATCACCGACAAGCTTCACCTTGTCCTGATTGCTCAAAATAATGTCTGCCGCCGCCTCGCACGAAAGGGATATACCACGCTCGGAATAATCATCGAAATATTCGGTAAATCTCGGGTATTCATCACATATTACGCATAAATCCTCGCCATGACAGACCATTTCGCACAGACCATTATCGGATAGCAGAGGGCATTTCCCGTTTTTGCGAATAAAGACATTTTCATCATCTATAGAATTCAAGACCTTTTTCCCGAACTCGCCCCCGATATTCGAAAATCTTGCCATAGACTCCTCGTCAACTTCTATTTCCCAACCGCCTGTGCAGCAATTATGCTTGCACTCACCGCCGATACAGACGAATTTATTATAATAATCGGGCGTTACCATTGCTGTTCTCCTCCTTGCAGAGTTTATTAAGAAGCTCCGCCGCATACGCCCTTTTTATAGGGTGATACGCATATGGTGCTATTTCACACAAGGGTTTTAAAACAAACTCACGGTTTGCCATTTCTATATGAGGCACACATAGTCGTTCCTCGGTGATTATCTCGTCACCATAAAGCAGAATGTCCAAATCAAGTGTTCTGGGACCCCAATGCACCGTACGAACACGATTTGCCTTATTCTCTATCGACTGAAGCAATTCAAGAAGCTCAAACGGCGGTAATACGGTTTCCACCTCCGCACAAGCATTCAAAAAATCCTCCTGCGAAACAGGACCGACAGGCTTTGTTTCGATATAATCCGATACTTTTTTAACCTTGCAATATTCATTTTTTTCAAGCTCGGATATTGCAAAGTCAAGATAGCCTTTTTTGTCACCCATATTTGAGCCTAATGCGATATATGCTTTAACTCGGCTTCTGCTCAACTTAACAAGAATATTATCAAGCGGCAATCCTATCGGTGCCCATGGCTTTTTTAACATAACCTCCGCTTTTTTGATTAGCGGATACTTGAGCAATAAAGCATATGATATATCCTGTGCCGCCTTTTCAATCAGCTTTGAACGGTGCGTTTTGGTGAAATTCGTTACGAACTCGCAGACCTCACCATAATTAACGGACTCTCTTATATCGTCCGTTGATGCCGCCTTTGACATATCCGTGTACAGCTTGAGTGATACCATAAATCGCTGTCCCATCCTCTTTTCCTCATCAAATACGCCATGATTGGCAAATATTACAAGATTATCTATTTCAATATAATCATTCATCATTTTTCCCCTTTATATATGCAAGGTTTTCAAGGCTATGCCCGATATGACAATTATAGCACACAATCGTATTCAATGCAACAACAAAAAAACCGCACAGCTCATACTGTACGGTTAAGTAGTTCAAGATTAGTTTCTTGCTGCCTTTGCTGTTTCAACAAGCTTTGCGAATGCAGCAGGATCTGCAATAGCAATCTCTGAAAGAACCTTTCTGTTCATATCAATGCCTGCAATCTTTAGACCATTCATAAATGTTGAATAGTTCATACCATTCATCTTTGCAGCTGCACTTATTCTTGCTATCCAAAGTCTTCTGAAATCTCTCTTCTTATGCTTTCTGCCGATATAAGCGTTAGCCATAGCACGCATAACAGCCTGATTTGCTGAACGATACTGTTTGCTTAATGCACCATAGTAACCCTTAGCCTGCTTTAATACTCTTTTATGATGTTTTCTTGTACTCTTTCCGCATGTAACTCTTGCCATTATATACTACCTCTCTTTCCGAATTATTTGTAGGGAATTAGCTTCTTGATTACAGCTGCATTCGCCTTTGAGCAGTATGCCTGCTTTCTCAAGTGTCTCTTTCTCTTTGTAGATTTCTTGTTCAAAATGTGTCTTCTGAACGCCTTGTTCTTTTTAACCTTACCGTTTTTAGTTAAGTTAAATCTCTTAGCTGCTCCCCTATGAGTCTTTATCTTTGTCTTAGCCATAGCATTTACACTCCTTTTCTAAATTTACTGTGCTGACGGGGCAAGAACTAAAATCATATTTCTGCCCTCAAGCTTTGCCGGTTTTTCAATAGTTCCGAATTCCTTTACCGCTTCAGCAAAACGGTCAAGCAGAGTTTTGCCAATTTCTGAATGGGTAAGCTCACGACCTCTGAAACGCACCTTAACACGCACCTTGTCACCTGATTTCAAGAACTTTGAAGCCTGTCTTGCCTTCGTGTTGAAATCGTTGGTGTCAATAGACGGTGAAAGCTGAACTTCCTTAATGTTTACGACTTTCTGATTTTTTCTGTTTTCTTTCTCGCGTTTTGCAAGCTCAAACTTGTATTTACCAAAGTCCATTATCTTGCATACCGGCGGTTTTGCGTTGGGCGAGATTTTAACTAAATCCAAACCGCTTTCGATTGCAATTTTCATTGCTGCCTTGGCATCCATAACGCCAAGCTGTTCGCCGTCAGCAGATATAATACGAAGCTCATTGTCGCGAATCATCTCGTTGACTTGTAACTCATTCTTGCTAATGGTAAACCCCTCCTTCAATAAAATCAAAATTATTAAAAAAACGGACGCATAGCATCCGTTCCCAATCATAAGTAAATTAATACTTAATATTTACCGCAAAGCCTACGCCGTACGGTGAGAACAAATGTGTCTGCTTGTTTTTCCGTATTATTCTACCACAAGTTTTTGTGTTTGTCAAGTGTTATTTTAAAAAAAACTGCGGAAAAATTTCCGCAGTTTTTTAAGTAACCATTATTCAGCGTACTTGTCGTCCTTGCTCCATGCATAGAACTTTCTGATTTCGCCGCCGACCTTTTCAAGCTCATGCTCGCTCTTAAGCTGTCTTGTAGCGATGAAGTGTGCTCTGCCGTTGTTGTTCTCTGCAATCCACTTTGATGCAAATGTACCGTCCTGGATTTCCTCAAGAACCTTCTTCATCTCTTTCTTTGTTTCCTCTGTTACAAGACGCTTACCTGTCTCATAGTCACCGTACTCAGCAGTATCTGAAATTGAGTATCTCATCTTGCTGAATCCACCTGCATAGATAAGGTCAACGATAAGCTTCATTTCGTGGATACACTCGAAGTATGCGTTTCTGGGGTCGTAGCCTGCTTCTACCAATGTTTCAAAGCCTGCCTGCATAAGAGCTGTAACGCCGCCGCAAAGAACTGCCTGCTCACCGAACAAGTCTGTTTCTGTTTCGCACTGGAATGTTGTTTCAAGAATAGCTGCTCTTGCACCGCCGATACCTGCACCGTATGCCAAAGCCATATCCAAAGCTCTGCCTGTAGCATCCTTTTCAACAGCAACAAGACACGGAACACCCTTGCCCTCTTCGTACTCTGAACGAACTGTATGACCCGGTCCCTTAGGAGCGATCATTGTTACATCAACGCCTTCGGGCGGAACTATCTGCTTGAAGTGAATGTTGAAGCCATGAGCAAACATAAGCATATTGCCCTCTTCAAGGTTAGGCTCAATATCCTCTCTGTATATCTTTGCCTGCTTCTCATCAGGAGTAAGAATCATTATGATGTCAGCCTTCTTAGCTGCCTCGGCTGTTTCATATACGGGGATACCGTAGCTTTCAGCCTTTGCCGCACTCTTTGAGCCTTTTCTAAGTCCAACGATTACATTAACACCGCTGTCCTTTAGGTTCTTTGCGTGTGCATGACCCTGTGAACCATAGCCTATAATTGCTACAGTCTTTCCGTTTAGTAACTGCATATTACAGTCGCTTTCATAGAAAACTCTTGCTTCGTGGTCTAATGATTTTGCCATTTTGTATTACCTCTTTCCTTAATACATATGAATTTATAAAAACGCATCTGCGTTTTTGTCTGAAATTATTTATCGAGCTTAAGCGTATTCGCACCTCGCTCAAGAGCGGTCATACCCGTACGGGCAATCTCCTCTATGCCGTACGGCTCTACCATATTCATAAACGCTTCAATCTTTTGGTCTGAACCGGTTACTTCTGCGGTTAGAGTTGTTGGTGAAAGGTCGATTATATTGGCTCTGAATACATTTGCAACCTCTATAATCTCGCCTCTGTTTTTCGGATTTGTCTTTATTTTAACAAGCACAATACCACGCTTTACCATCTCGGCGTCTTTGAGAGTTTTTATCTTAATGACCTCCAAAATCTTTGAAAGCTGTTTTGAAACCTGCTCAACCATATATAAGTCGCCCTTAACCTCAATAGTGATACGGGAAATCTTATCATCGGCAGTGGGTCCTACAGACAGTGAATGGATATTAAATCCACGCCTTGTAAAAAGTCCCACAACTCTTGAGAGAACACCTGCACTGTTTTCAACGAGGACAGATAGTGTATATTTTTCCATATTATTCTGCCTCCTTGTCCATACGCTTTTCGTTAAACGCATCACCCGTCGGTTCAAACGGGCTTACATCAACTATCAATAAGTAGCTTTCCTTATCGGCAAGCATATCATTTATTGCAGAGTCAACATCTGAATTTTTTGACACTACTCCGCTCTTTATGCCATACGCACCTACAAGCTGTGCGAAATCAGGTCCGCCTGTTATATCAACCATCTGATAGTTTGCATCATACTGCAAATGCTGCAGCTCATGTACCATACCAAGGCGGTCATTCTTGAACAGTATCATCTTAACGGGTATATTGTACTGTTTCATAGTTCCAAGCTCCGCCAAATCCATCTGGAAGCTTCCGTCACCCATAACGGCAATTACAGGTTTATCACTCTGTGCTCTTGACGCACCGATTGCCGCAGGCAGGCCATAACCCATAGTACCGAATCCGCCTGATGTCAAGAAATGCGACGGCTCTTTGATTGTGAAGTTGTTCGCACTCCAAATCTGGTTCTGACCAACCTCGGTCGAAAGATAAACATCTGATTTTGTAATCTCCGAAAGTCTTTTTAGGAAATATCTCGGATTTACAAATCCATTATCATCGCTGTTTATCTTGCTCTCGGTAGCCTTTTTCAACTCTTGAGCCTCACAAAGCCATTTCTCTTCAGTCTTATATTTGCCAAGTGCAACAGACAGCTGCGACACAACATCTTTAATATCACCTACAACGGGAATTAACGGCAGTGTGTTTTTGCCGATTTCCGCAGGGTCAATATCTATATGTACAAGCTTTTTAACTTTTTCAAGTCCTTCTATGTTAGCAACGCTTCTGTCACCCAACCTTGTACCCAATGCTATAATAAGGTCCGAACGGTTAAGAAGTATATTGGCACGCTTTCTGCCGTGTGAACCAATCATTCCGTAATAACCTTCTGCATCTGTGGGGATAACTCCAAGCCCCATCATTGTTGAAACAACAGGTATATCAGTTTGTTCTACAAATGCTCGTACCTCATCCACGGCATTTGATGAGCATATACCGCCGCCGGCAAGAATTATCGGTTTTTTCGACTTCTTAATTGCAGCGGCAACCTTCTTGATTTGTGATTCATTTGCCTTTCCTACAAGCTTATATCCGCGGAGATTTATTTCCTCGTCACTTTCTTCTTCAACTTCACTTGCAAAGACATCCACCGGGATATCTATAAGCACAGGTCCCGGCCTGCCCGTTGTTGCAATGTGAAATGCCTCGTTGACAATCCGAGGAATATCCTCTACCTCTGTAACAAGATAACTATGTTTTGTAAACGGGAGGGTTGCACCCGTTATATCTACTTCCTGAAACGCATCTTTACCGATTAGTTCTCTTTTTACCTGACCGGTAATTGCTATCATCGGAATTGAGTCCATATATGCCGTTGCGATTGATGTTATAAGATTTGTCGCTCCCGGTCCTGATGTTGCCGTACAAACACCTGCAACATGATTTACTCTGCCGTAGCCTGACGCCATATGACCTGCACCCTGCTCGTTTCTTGAAAGCACATACTCTATCGAAGATTTCGATATGCTGTCAATAAACGGAGCGTTTGATGCACCGGGGTATCCGAACACGACCTTGACTCCGTTCGCCTCTAACGCCTTAACTGTCAAATCCGCACCATTCATACTCAAGCCTCATTCCTCCCTTTCTTTTTTTATGTTTCTTTCTATTTTATCAGCAAAACGCCCAATTGTCAACATTTTTTGCCATATTTGCAATAAATATTATTTTTTCTTTTTTGCAGCCTCTTTTGCTCTTAAATCTGTTTTAAGAATTCTCTTTCTCATTCTCAAGCTGTCGGGAGTAACCTCCAAAAGCTCATCATCAGCTATAAAATCAAGGCACTGTTCAAGAGTCATTGCCTTTGGCGGGACAAGCTTTAACGCATCATCAGAGCCCGACGCACGAGTATTTGTAGCGTGCTTTTTCTTGCAGACATTAACTGTTATATCTTCATTTCTTGAACATTCGCCTACAATCATACCCTCATATACCTTAACATTCGGCCCGATAAAGAGGGTGCCTCTCTCTTGTGCGTTATACAGTCCGTAGGTGATACTCTCGCCATCCTCCCACGCAACGAGCGTACCTCTGTTTCTCGGTGCAAAATCGCCCTTGTACGGCTCATAGTTCTCCAGAATACTGTTTACAATCGCAGTACCCTTTGTGGCACTCATTATCTCACTTCTGAAACCGATTAATCCTCTTGACGGAATTAAAAATTCCATACGGGTATAGTTCTGTGCGGTCGGTGACATATTTGTCATTGTTCCCATACGGTTGACAACCTGATCCATAACAGCACCTGTGTAATCACCCGGAACATCAACCGTCAATCTCTCAATCGGCTCGCATTTAACACCGTCAATCTCCTTAAAGATAACAACGGGGTTTGATACCTGGAATTCATAACCTTCACGACGCATATTCTCGATTAGTACGGATAAATGCAATTCGCCTCTGCCTGATACGGTGAATGCCTCTGTTGTATCAGTATCCTCAACCCTCAAGCTGACATTTGAGTCAAGCTCCTTATACAATCTCGCACGAAGATGACGGGAGGTTACAAACTTGCCCTCTTTACCTGCAAACGGGCTGTCGTTAACGCTGAAGGTCATCGACAATACGGGGTCATCTATCTTAACAAACGGGAGCGGCTCTATGCAATCGGGCGAGCATATTGTTTCGCCGATATTTATATCGGATATACCCGATATTGCAACAACATCGCCCGCACCTACTTCGTCTGCTTGTGCCTTTAACAAGCCCTCGAAAGTATATAGCTTCGTCGCCTTTGAGTGACCTGTCTTCCCGTCAGACTGGCATATTGCAAGCGACATACCCGTGCTTATTTTACCTCTCTGAATCTTGCCTACCGCAATTCGTCCCGTATAATCATCATAATCTATGTTTGAAACAAGCATCTGGAAAGGTGCATCGTCCTCACATTTCGGGCAGGGAATTTCTCTGACAATCAGCTCAAACAATTCTCTTAAATCCTCTGACGGATTTTCGGGGTCATATTCAGCAGTTGCCCAGCCGTCACGGCCCGACGCAAATATAACGGGGGTATCAAGCTGTTCCTCTGTTGCACCCAAGTCGATAAACAGCTCCAAAACCTCGTCAACCACTTCATAAGGACGAGCGTTCGGTCTGTCAACCTTATTTACAACTATTACGGGCTGCAAATCAAGTGCAAGCGCCTTTGAAAGAACAAATCTCGTCTGTGGCATACAACCCTCGAACGCATCAACAAGCAATAATACGCCGTCAACCATTTCAAGACCACGCTCGACCTCACCGCCGAAATCGGCATGTCCCGGTGTGTCTATGATGTTGATTTTTGTATCCTTATACCAGAGTGATGTGTTCTTTGCGAGAATTGTTATTCCACGCTCTCTTTCAAGTTCGTTTGAATCCATTATCCGCTCGTCGACCGCCTCGTTTTCGCGAAATGTGCCGCTTTGTGCAAGCATTGCATCAACAAGCGTTGTTTTTCCGTGATCGACATGGGCGATTATAGCTATGTTTCTTATATTTTCTCTTTTTACCAATGTATTAGCCTCCGATTGTTTCGTTATATAAATGATACCACCGCACCGACAACAAATGTGATTATCATCACAGCAGCTACCGCAAGACAGGTAATTCTTACCGCATTTTTACTCATTTCTAATTCTATCTCCTTTTAAAACCGTCCTTGATTAGCCCTTGTTCATAACTCTCAATATCACTGTTGCCGCTTGAGCTCGGGTTGCGGTTGAGGTCGGATTAAAATAATTATTATCCATTCCGTCCATAAACCCATTCGCAACAGCGCTGTTAACGGAAACAACAGCCCAATCACTGATTCTGTCACTATCTTTAAATAAAGCGCTGTCTGCAGCTTTAATACCCTTGCTTGTCAGCACATTTCTTGTATATTGATATGTGAACTGCGTCAGTGCCGCCATTTCCTCACGAGTTATGGGTATATTGCCGTTAAATGCACCGTCATATATGACTTTAGAATATAACGCATTTCCGTTTTCATCTACATTATAATCCACTTTCTCGCTGTAACCGGCTATCATTTCATTCGGTATTATACCGCTGTCAAGTGCTTTTTGCAGATACGGTGCATACCAATCCTCTGCTCTTGCATCAAGGCACTCGCCCGCTCTGACCTCTGCCGTACCGCAATTTGTTGCCTCCATTATCATTTTTAAATACTGTGCACGGGTTACAATACCATCAGGCATAAACTGTGTGTCCGTAACACCGTTCACCACGCCTCTGTCGGCAAGAACATTTATTGAATCCTTTGCCCAATGATTGTCAATATCGGTAAAGCTTGCAGCAAATGCAGTTTGCGCGGTCATAACCACAGCAGCCGCCGCAATAACAATTTTCTTTAAAACCATAATATATCTCCATTTTTAAAATGCAAAAGTAACACTTTAATGTTATTTCGCACTTTTTTTACCTCTTAAATCTTTAAAAAACGCCTTAATAACTGCCCGACATTCGTCCTCGCAAATTCCGCCCGTAACTTTAGCGGAATAATTGCACAAATTCATATCAAGCAGATTTATCCTTGAGCCGGTACAGCCCGATTTTTCATCAGCCACACCGTAATATACCTGTTCTATGCGTGAGTTCAAAATCGCACCTGCACACATCGGGCAAGGTTCAAGGGTTACATAAAGCTCACATTCCGGCAAACGCCAGCCGCCAAGCTTTTTGCAAGCCCTATCAATTGCCGTTATTTCAGCGTGCAAAAGAGCGTTTTTCTTTGTTTCCCGTCTGTTATATCCCCTCGATATTATCTCACCGTTTCTTACAATAACAGCACCCACGGGCATTTCGCCGTATGATGCGGCACGGCGGGCAAGGCGGATAGCCTCCCGCATAAATTTTTCGTCCATATTATGACCTGTAATCTCCGTTTATCTTGACATAATCATATGTTAAATCACAACCCCACGCTTTCGCTTCGCTATTGCCGGCGTTGAGGTTTATATCAATGTATATATTTTCCTCTGTCAAAATCTCTTTTGCCAAATCCTCCGAAAACGACACACCTGCACCGTTTCTGCAAACCGCCACGACGCCTGCCTTTGAACGGAAATCAACATCAACCTTATTTATATCAAATTCAGCCTCTGCATATCCCACGGCACAAAGAACTCGTCCCCAGTTTGCGTCTGCACCAAACATCGCACACTTCAATAACGGTGAACGGATAACACTTTTTGCAACGGTTATTGCACAATCTGTATCAGGTGCACCTTTGACAGTACATTCCAAAAGCTTTGTTGCACCCTCGCCGTCTTTTGCAAGCATCTTTGTAAGCTCGCTCATAACTATATACAGTGCCTCTTTGAATTTGTCGAAATACTCTCCCTCTGATGCAATTTCTGCATTCTCGGCAAGTCCGTTTGCCTGTAGGATAATCATATCGTTTGTTGATGTATCGCCGTCAACACTCAAGCAGTTATATGTAATCTTTACAATTTCGGATAATGCTTGTTGGAGCATCTCGCTTGATACATCCGCATCGGTTGTTATGAAATTCAAGGTTGTTGCCATATTCGGATGAATCATACCGCTGCCCTTTGCCATACCGCCCATACGGCAAGCCTTGCCGCCAAGCTCAAATTCAACGGCATACTCCTTTTTAACCGTATCGGTCGTCATAATAGCGGTAGCCGCACGCTCGTTACCGTCATATGCCAGGCCATCAGCCAAAGCTTGTATGTTATCGGCAATCGGTTCAATGGGAAGAATCTGACCTATAACGCCCGTTGACGCAACAAGGACATCATTTTCCGAAATCCCCAACGCATCTGCTGCCAATGAACACATTTTTTCTGCTTTTTCCACACCATCTGCGTTACAGGTGTTTGCATTCTTTGAGTTCATTATAACGGCACGGGAAACGCCGCCCGTTGATTCAAGATGAGCCTTTGTAACAATTATCGGGGCACCTTTAACCTTATTGGTTGTATATACCCCCGCAGTTTTGGCAGGCACATCGGACATATAAAGTCCCAAATCGTTTTTGTCGGGGTTTTTGTTCAAGCCGCAGTTTAGTCCGTTTGCCCTGTAACCCTTTGCAGCACATACACCCCCGTTTATAATTTTAAACATAAAATCAATTCCTTTCAAAACAAGGATTGCCCCGGGCAATCCTTGAGAGTGTTTTCTCAACATAACACCAATTTTATTATACACCACCTATGTTGAAAAATCAAGCATATTTCATATTTTTTTGCGGTTTTTTACCCTGCGGCGTAATATACGCATTCCCAATCGTTTAAAATATCCGTTTTCTATATGTTTATTCAACTCTGCACCTATCAAGAGTATGTATATACAGAAAAACAGCCATAGCATCAAAAGCATCAACGCCGTCAAACTGCCGTATATATAAGATACTCTCGGGAAAAATTTAATGTACAGCGAAAATCCGTACGATATAACAAGCCATCCTGCCGATGTTATTGCCGCACCCCAAAGCTGACCACGATATTTGTTCTTCTTTTGCGGCAAGAATGTGAACAAAGCCGCAAACACAAGAGCAAATATTGTAAAAAAGATTATTGTCCTAAACCGAATTAAAACCGAAATCATATAATGTGCCACAATGAACTCCGAGTCCATAAATGACATAATAGAGTTGCCGAAAAGCAAAACGACAATACTTGCAATAATCAGTGCAACAAGAATTATGTTATAAATAAGCGATAAAAACCTCATTCTCAGCCAACTCATAGATTTCGTATATCCGTAAATTTTATTAAGCCCGCAATAAATTGCCATAGTTCCCTTCGATGATGACCACAAAAGAGTCAGGACCGCCGCCGAAAACAACGCCGTTGATTGAGATTTAACAAAAACCTCCGAAACTATTTGAATCAAAAACTGTGAAATCTCGCTCGGCAAGAGCTTCACCATCGGGTCTATCATCTCCGCCAAATCGAGGTTTATGAAGTATTTCAGGCATAGTATGACAAGCATAATAAACGGCACAGCTGAAAGCACGATATAAAAAGTAGACTGTGCCGCATATAATCCCACATCATCGCTGAATACATTATCTATAAACTCTTTAAAAAGGCCGCTAAAGCTTTTTGCATCTTCTCTCAGTCCGTTCTTTCTGTATGACTTATTTTTTGACATAGCAAAATAACCTCTCTTCGATTATATGCTTATATTATATCAGTTATATCTTAATTAGTCCATACCTTTATCAAAAAAATTTATTTACTTTACAACCGATATTCTAACGCCATTCCCAAGCTTACGGCTACAGCTCATTTTCATAAAATGCACAACAGTGTCGGTACGCTCCCTTTCGCAAAAACAAATTATCCCGATATCGCATATTCTGCACGCCTTTATCCCATCCGCCGTCATCGCATAAGATGCCACCTCTGACAAAATACCTTTCGGGCGTAAAATACGGCATACACTTTCATGAGATTCATTCACCATTTCAAAAAAGACATCTGTACGGCAATTGCGAAGCCCCGCAGCAGCCGCTTCAGTGCGACTTCTTTCACGAGACGAAAACTGTAATATATCGTCCTCGTCGCAAGAGAATGCAATCCTGCCCGTCTGAATTAGAATGACATTGTAATCATTGAGCGGCAGCGGTACGCTTTTTGCCACACCGTCCTCCATATATGCCGCCCAGCCTTCAGGGGCAAATCCGTCGCATACGGCAGCTTGTCCGCAATTACCCTCAACTCGCTCTGTACTTCCCATTTTAAAAAGCAGCTTGTTCACTGTATATTTCGCTGTCTGCTCCGCATCTTTTATACCTTCAATATCCAAGCTATATAAAACTTGTGCACCTTTTCCGTTATCGGTAAAATGTACATCGCAAACATTACTGTTATCATTAAGCACCTTCAAAACATCGCCATATGCCCTGCCGTACGCACGAACGCCGCAACCGAGAGAGAACAACAGCGAGTTGCTTCCGCTGTCGAGAATAGCACACGGAAACCCCGTTTTTTCAAAATACATCGCACCTTGCGTTTCACCAAATCTTGAATAAAAATCCGATTTCAAAATTATTGATTGCTTTGTGTACATAACAATCCTCCTATTCTTAATTTACCTTTCAATTTAATTTTAACCAAAATAACAGTTGACAATTCATAAAAATGAATGTATAATATATCCCGTATAATTAATTTTTTGAAAGGTAATGATATCATGTCAGATAACAAAGAAATCATCTTAACCACCGAGGGAAAAGAAAAGCTTGAAGCAGAGCTATCTCACCTTGTAAGCGTAACACGAAAGGAAGTTTCGGAGAAAATCAAAGAGGCTCGCTCTTTCGGTGACTTGTCAGAAAATGCCGAGTATGACGCCGCAAAAGATGAACAGGCTGAAGTTGAAGCAAGAATCAGTCAAATTGAGTATATGCTCAAACATGCAAAGGTTGTTGAAGTAGAATCAAACGATGTTATATCAGTAGGTAAAAAGATAAAAATTGAATTTTACGGAGAGTTTGCAGAGCTTATGGGTATGGCGGGCGAAGCTGAATACACAATAGTCGGTTCATCAGAGGCAGATCCGTCAGCTAACAAGCTGTCATACGAATCTCCAATCGGCGGAGCTTGCATTAATAAGGCTGTCGGTGACGAAGTAACCGCTGAAACACCCGGCGGAACGGTTCAGTTGAGAATTCTCGGTATTGAAAAAGCGTAAGAAAAGATTTAAAGACTGTGCATTATGCACGGTCTTTTTTCATATCCTCTATATGGGGGTGTGTATATGAAATCAGTTATCATCGTTTCATATTCGATAATAGCCGCATTAATAGGTGCAGGGTTCGCATCGGGTCAGGAAATCCTCTGCTACTTTGTCCGATTTAACCGTTTCGGATTCGTAGCAATAGTATTATCCGCATTATTGTTCTCCGTTTTTGTTTATATAGTGCTAAGCTACTGCATACGGCATAAAATCGACTCCTATGATTCGTTTATGTCCGTTTTTGGAAATAAATATATGCGTTTTGCGGCAAAAACCGTAACCTTAACATTTTCTCTTGCCGTTTACGGTGCAATGCTCTCCGCCTGCGGTGTACTGTTATTTGAGCTTTTCGGTATCGAGAAAAATATCGGCTCACTTGCTTTCGCTATTATCTGCACTATTGCTTTTTCTCTCGGCACAGACAAGGTGTTCACATTTAACGCCGCACTCGGAATAACACTTGTGTTTTTAATGACATTCTCCTGTCTGTATATCCTCTCGTACAGAGAGTTCCATGTGTTTGCACAGCAACTAACAGAGGCTACACAAAGCGGAATGATATATTCCGGATATAACCTTGTTTCACTATCGCCCGTTCTCGTTGCACTCGCAAAACGGTTAAAAACCCGAAACGACGCTATCTCCACTTCCTTATCTGTCGGAATGGCATCTTATATTGTTATGCTTTTGATATACATTCTTTTATCAATCTACTATGAAAGAATACCGCTCGGGGAACTCCCGATGCTCACCCTTGCCAGACGGCAAAATCCCGCTTTTGCCGTTTTTTATTCATTTATACTGTTCTCGGCAATCATAACTACACTTCTGTCGTCGGGCGGCGGGCTATGCGATGCTCTCAATGCAAGAAAAAATCCGATTTTTATATCTATTATATCGGCAACAGCCTACCTCATTTCAAGTGTCGGTTTCTCCAAGCTTATCAATACAGCATACCGATTTTCGGGAATTTTAGGTTTTTTTGTATGTATGGTAATAGCTATACAATGTGTAAGAAAACAATAAAAGTAAAATTAGTTTTTTATCGTATATCGGTGATTTGTAGCGATTTTAGGAGTATTTATGTAATTATATGATAATTTTGCAATTTTTTTAACTTGCAAATAAAATTGTATTATGGTATTATTAATAAGTCGTTTGACGGCGGGGTTATGAAACAATTAAACTGACGGGATGTAGCGCAGTTTGGTAGCGCATCTGGTTTGGGACCAGAGGGCCGCAGGTTCGAATCCTGTCATCCCGACCAACGAATTATTCCCTTGGGAGTTTAGCTCAGCTGGGAGAGCATCTGCCTTACAAGCAGAGGGTCACAGGTTCGAGCCCTGTAACTCCCACCATAATTCAATTT
>JAXJPK010000159.1:0-7296 GCA_036311705.1 Clostridia bacterium | reverse complement strand
GAACTATTGGGGTATGATATTGCGGCATTGCATGTTATCTTGTAAGGAATATATAATAGGGGGCATATCGCTAATCATAGCGATATGCCCCCAAAGCGTGTAGAAATTCATATAATATTTCTTGTATAAAACACTTAAAGCTCATATTCCGCTAATTGTTTAAAGTCATTAATCAACATCTCTTTCATATGTTCTTTATTATGATTTTTCTCTAAGCATTTCTTGGCTTTTGCTTTATACTCGTTTAGTATTTCACTATTATTAACGATTTCAAGCAAAATCTTTTTAATATCCTGCTTCCTTTCAATGCAAATTGCAGCATCTTCTTTTTTTAGATATTTAAGCCCCGAATGTTCTTTCCATGCTATTGCCATTACTGCACAGCCACTTGATAAACAATCTGTAATCTTTGTAGAAAACGATACCCTTGTGAGCAATCTGTTTTTCAAATCAAAGCCCTCAATGTGCAATGCAATATCGCTATTATAATATCTGTCTTTTAATTCTTTTTGACTTACAGAGTTATGGACAAACGAATCATATCCATTATCTAACAATTTTCTTTGTTTCTTTGTTAATTCATTTCCTGTATATATATGTAACTCTATATTTTTTTTTGAAACATTTATTTCATTTATCACTTTTGAAATAGCGGATAGCGTTTTCCATCTACCGCAATATATTCCACCGGCGAAAATCATTTTTATTGGCACATTAACATTAGTAGAGTAATCAATTGCATCCTCTGCTTTTGTCAGGATTTTCATATTAGCATTAAATAGATTTTCACACTCATTTTTTTGCTCTTGTGTCATAGTATAAACCAACGAATAGTATGGAAATGTTATTTTCATATTGTGTCGCAACACAATTCTATTTATCCAATATATCGGTGATATTCTAAATTGCTTAAATGAGTAATTATCATCTGAAATATATGAAATAACCGGTTTTCCTGTTAATTCGGCACAATACCTTGTTAATCTTAACATTCTATGATTAGCGTAGCATGGTGCAAAAATTATATCCGGATTAAAATCTAGAATAAACCTTTTAAGGGACTCATTATTCCAATTTGATAGCTTCCACATTAATTCTTGTATGGCATAAAACACGCTGCTTCTATATCTCCTAAAAAAAGAATAGAATTTTTTATTTTCTTGTTGTATTCCGGCATTGTTATTATTTGTTATCGTTTCTGTTATACTGAAGCCTTTCCCGATTTGTGTACGCTTTAGTAAATTATTAATAACCATTGAATCTGTCATTTGATAATACTTTGTGCATATCTCATTCTGCGGTACTCCCGGGCTGCAATAAATTTGAGCAAATTCTGCGTCAAATCCCTGAAATATATTTGTTAACACATTACCGCCGTTTGTACCGTCTTGCCAGACTTCACTTGAAAGTATTAATATCCGAAGTTTAGTATTCATGCGAAATCCTCTTAATGTCTAAAAATTTAATTAACCCTACAGTGTTTTTTATGCCAATAATACAGCTCAAAAGATAAATGATCTTACTTCGTGTACTTACAGCATACTTTAGTTTATTCAATAAACTGTTATCTGTCAATACCGTTTTGTATTTATCAAATCGAGAAAGCACTATTAAATAATTTGCAATTTGTTCAGCAATGTATATATTATACGCAAGATTGTTTTCTTTGTTTTCGTCATTAATTAGGTCATTGATATGTTTCTTAATACATTCCATACTTCTTTCTGTGAAGCATCCGGTTATCGAACCATTCCTTTTTCTATATACATAGAATGGAGAATCAAATAATACAATTTTATCTGTTTTTTTCAGTACATTATAATACCATACAATATCCTCGCTTGTTACACCGTTTTCAAATACCAGCGAATCATCATACCATTTTTTGGGTATTGCAACGCACCATGCACTTGCAAATAAAATGCCCTTTCTGAACAACATCGCATTATCTTTACTTAATCTATACTCAGTCATTCTGACTTGAATATTATTATCTATAAATACTTCGTTTTCATCGCAACGATAATATCTCCAAACTAATAATCTATCTTCATCCTCAATTGCAGCTTTTGAAACAATTGATAACATATTTTTATTAGAGTAATAATCATCAGAATCAATAAAAATAATGTATTTACCGATTGCATGGACTAATCCTTCATTTCTCGCAGAAGACGATCCTCCGTTTTTCTTATGGATTACCTTGATATTTTTGTTACACTCTGCAAATTTGTCACACAATTCAGGGCAATTATCCGGAGAGCCGTCATCAACTAAAATAATTTCATAATCTGTAAAGGTTTGATTTAGAATACTATTAACACATTCTGCCAAGTATTTTTCTACTTTATATACCGGAATAATAATACTAAACAAAGGTGTATTATCCATTACTAACAGTCCTCCTCATCGCCTCTTCAAAAGACACTACAATATATGAATTATTATAGCAATTTGAAACTTCATCACTATAACATACCCCACCATATGCTTTCTTTAATATTGGAATAAATCCGAATAATTTAATAATTATCCCAAAAGATTTTGAAAAATACACTTTTTTTTCAATTCCGTCAGCAATACTTTGTATTAGTTCTACTGCACTCACAGCCTTGTCATCCTGTGGCATAAAAATGCCACCATCTTGGTTATCAATAATTAACTTAACCAATTCGCATAAATTATCAATAAAGATAACACTTTGCTTGACATTCTGGTATGCATATGGTACTATAGGTAGTTTTGAAATCACCGATTTATATAGGGAGATATAGTTCCCTTTACAATCTTTTCCATATACATTTGGCGGTCTGACAATACTCACTTTAAAATAATCATTTTCTAATTCCGTGAGCTTTTTTTCTGCCTCATACTTGCTTTTTCCATAATTGGAAATAGGGTTTTGACAAGTGTTTTCATCAATAATGTTTTCACATAGTTTTTTGCCAATACCAAATACAGCCATTGTACTAAGGAAAATAAACTGACTTACCCCGCATTCCTTTGCCCTTTTTGCGACTTCTAATGGCAAATCTACATTAACCTTTTTATAAATTTCCCAATCCGTTATATCTGGCCTATGAACAATACCTGCCACATGGATTACTACATCTATATCCAAAAATGATTCTTCACGACAGCTGTTGTTGATTGCTTCTACTTGTTTGACCTGATACTGACCGGTATCCTTATTTAACCATGCTTCTATATGTTCGCCAATATAACTGTTTTTTCCAATAATTAATATTTTCTTCATTATTCAACTCCGAGAAAGTAAATTTAATTGTTCAACATTTTTTATCTCAACACTATTAATAGAGCTGGCGAATCAATTGCTGAACCTCAGACATTGTTACTATTAATGTTAGATATGTGCAGATATAATACATATATAATTTATGGTTTAATTGTAACATACGACCATATTTTTGTCAATAAATTTCAGAAACTCAAAATGGTCTTTCCCATAGAACCTCCGCCTGCAACCTTTGCGAGTGCTTGATTGACTTCAGATAAATCATATATCTTATCTGCAGATGTCTCGATTTTTCTATTTTGAAGCATCTCTGAAATCCTTTTAAGTCCGGTGCCGTCCTCACGGACGAAGACGAAGTAATAATTCTGTTTATTTTTTGCCGCCATCTTATCATACTTTCTTCCCGCGAGGCCGAATAAGAATCGTTTCATGGTTGGCATACCCATACGGGTGGCAAATTCACCGTTTGGCAATCCCCGCAGAGAAACAAGACTTCCCCCGGATTTTAAGATACTGAATTCTTTTTCCAGTTCGCGGACTCCCAATGTATCAAGCACATAATCCACCTCGGACAAAACTTTGGAGTAATCCTCCGATTTATAATCAATAAATCGATCTGCATCCAGCCGCATCACCCGTTCTTTGTTTCCCACGCTGCCGTTTGTTATAACATTCAGTCCCATACTTTTAGCAACCGGTATCGCCATTTTTATGATAACAGTTTAAGATTGCTGCCCTCATTGTATTGTTCCTTCTAATTTCGCTTTCCTCACATAAATAGTCTGTTTTTTCGGCCGTATGCATATCCTTTTTCGTAAAGGCGATACAGCGGTACCTTATTTCTTTTTAAAGTGTCCACGCCACAGGTTACAAAAACAGCTCGTTTTCTTTCCTGACCGAACAAGCCTTTTTAATTGCCATAGACGCAATGGATACCAAAGCACCATTGACTTTTCTGGCATTATGAGGACACTGCTTCACACATCGCATACAGGAAATGCATTTCTTGGAATCTGCCGAAAGCGTTACGGAATCAATCGCCTGTACAGGGCAGTTTTTCGCACAAACGCCGCATTTAACACAATCTTTGGACGGCTTCGGCAGAAGCCCTGCACCGCCTGCCTTTTTGTAAGGACGGTTGCCCGGAACGGAAGCTACTGATTCTGTCTTGTCTGCAATCTGCTGTGCAAACTCTGCCAACTGTTTCTCATCTGACGCGTCAGGTCTGTTTGCGGCATACTGTGGGATGATGGAATGCTGTGCAACAGCGGCGACAGCCGCAACAACTTGGAAACCGCATCCTTTTGCTGCATCTTCCATTTCTGCAAGAGTATCTTCATAAGCACGGTTTCCGTAAACACAAACAAGGGTACATTTCGCACCGTTTCCTGCAATTTTCTTTAACCGCTGGATGGCCACGGCAGGAGCCCGTCCTCCGAAGGAGGGCATGGCAATTAGTACCCGATCTTCTTTGTTGATGGCACACTTGGAAAAATCAATTTTTGGATTTCTCAGATCGATTTTTTCAGTGATTTCACTCCAGTGCCCGCTGATGATGTGGGCGACTTTCTCTGTCCCACCTGTGGGGCTGAAAATAATTTCTACTGTGTTCATATGTATTTCCTCCTGTTGTTATATTATTTTGCGTATGTGGGTAATGCAATCGCTCAGCGTTTTATCTGCGAGTGAATGGGCAAATGCTTCCTCAATGTCCGCAAACATGTCGGTCAGCACCGGGCGAATGTGGCGGCCAACGATGCACTGGTCACTGGGGTTTTGGTGTATATCCAAAAGATGAACCTTGCTTTCCTGTGTAACTGCTTGATAGACTTGAAGTAATGTAAGCTGTTTTGGGGAAACAGTCAGGCTATACCCGCTGATTCCTCTGTGACCGTCAACAATCCCCGCTTTTTTCAAAAGTGCCAGTATTTTGCGGATATAGCTGGCATTCGTGCCGACGCTTTCAGCCATTTGATCCGAATTGATAAGGGATGGGGATTCTGAAATCAGAATCAGCACATGTACAGCAACAGAAAATTTTGTATCCATTCTATTTTACTCCTTCATTTTCCTCATGACGCAAGATTATCGTGCAACGCTTCACTCAATATGTATCTGTATCAAATACAAATACATTATACAACATATTTGATTATGAGTCAAGTAGTATCAAATGTTGAATCGTTGGAGCGAAGCTGATTCAGTTCTTGACGGGAAATCGTTGAAATGTGCACAATCCTTGGTTCAAAATGCACACCCCACAGACCTTTCGTTAAATGGTTTGGAGGGGCAAAGCTGAAAAGGCACCACAGTGACCATTTCAGAATCACCGTAGAGCCTGTTATCGTTAAAAGGCATAGGAAAACCCTTGCAAAGAGGGGCTTTTTGCAAAAAGAAACCGGACACCCGCTTCGATACTCATTGTATCAAAACTGGTGTCCGGTTATGGCAAAGGACTGCAATTTTGATAAAATGCACACCCCTTGTCCTTAATAATTGCGTCGACCGCATTTTGCCCATATTCATCGAGGGTTGCCTAACCGCTCGCTTTGGATATCCAAAGTGAGCCGATTGGGCCGAGTGCACCTTTTTGCGAAAAGAAGGATTGACGGAGCATTTGACTGATTTTTCTGCATAGAAAAATCGGAACGAAGCAAAGTCCGTTCCGATGTAGCTTTCGCGTTCATTATAGGTGCAGGTTATTTTCGTTTTTCATATACGCAACTTTACACGCACGGACATAACATTCCGCAACATATTCTTCAATGGGCATTTTTTCATACTTATCATTTTCGTGTCGATTTGGTTTGCTTATAGTATTCAATTCAAATGTAATAATATTATCATATCCACATATATTTAAACGCTTTACTGCATTTTCCCAATTAATAATTCCATCAAACGGAAGCAGATGCAAATCATCTGTCCAGAATATTTTACCATTAAAATCACTTACGCCCAAATTATCATTCAAATGAGTGGCAATAAGCCTATCTCCGTATAAATTCAGCATATCCTTACCTTTATTATAGCACATTTCATGCCCGCTATCCCAACAAAATCCAACGTTGTCGCAATGAGAAAAAGCATCCATTACGGCCTTTAAATATTCTTCGCCCTCTGTATTTTCAAACGCTATTTTCACATTGAGCTTATCTGCCTCTTCAACAACTCTGCCAAAATTATCTATGCCTTCTTTTGTTGGAATATCCTCCGAATCAAAGCCTATATATGTATGAACAATCATTATAGGAACTTCTGCTTCGGCACAATCTCTGACACAACTTATCAGTTCGTTTACTGCATTCTCCGACTCTTTATTATTTTTCCACATTTTACTTGCATTTCCAAACGGAGCATGAACGGATTGATATATCATATCAATCTTATCAGCTAATCTGCGATATTCCATTATTTCAGAATCCCAGTCGGTAAAAAACCCATCAAATCCCGTTTGCTTAAAAAGTTCAATTTGTTTCTTTGTGCTTATCCCAAATTGACTGTTTGTTCCCAAACACAATCTTGATTTATACATAATTTAGCCCTCTCTCTAATTTATTTCAAATTCATACAAATTCGTAAAATCGAAACTTTCATAATATTATAACACATTCTTTATGAAATTACAATCCTCAAGCTGTATAAAGTTTTATCGAATCTTTTTCAAAAATACTCAAAACCCGCATAAGAAAGCGGTCAGCAGGTTTGCACGAAATACCATTGACGGCCTTGTCACAATACGAAAGCTTAAACCACTCATATATAAAGACAAGGGGACGGTTCTACCGTCCTATAGCTTTGTACTATTATAGCATATTGGTAGGGCTTGAAAAATTAGCACTTAACAAAGATATAGGTACACTTTTGAAAATATAAAATCAAAAGAAGATAACTATATTGTAAAAATTATGTGTTGGGATAGTATGACTAAACTAATTCCATTGGATAATTGTGAGGTTGCTACCGTTCAGCAATAGTTTTGTACATTTTAAGTGTGCTTCTTAATGCACCGCTTTTGCCTGTTGTTTAGGTCAAAAGCG
>JAXJPK010000158.1:0-2563 GCA_036311705.1 Clostridia bacterium | reverse complement strand
TTGTTTTTAAGTCCGTGAAGAAGGCTGTTTTCAATAATCGGCTGAAGAATGAAATTCGGTACTAATGCGTCGCCTAAATCGGGATCAATATCGCAGTTATATTTTAGGCTTGGATAACGGCAGCACATCAGCTCCATATACGCATCCGAAAGCTCTGTTTCATCCTCCAGTGCTGTCATCTGCTTATCCGTCTTGATGCTAAGTCGGAAAAAGTCTGATAACCGCATCAATAAATCGGCTGTTGCTTTATCACCGCAGAGCTGTGCCTGAATACGGATTGTATCAAGTGTATTGTACAGAAAGTGAGGATTGACCTGACTTTTCAAATACAGCAGGGACATCTTCTGTTCTGTAAGCTCTGCACGCAGTATATCGGGATTTTCCAGTGTTAAATAAAAGGCAAGCGTCATCAGCGTGATACCCATTCCGCTTATAAGCCAAGTGGGATTTATTACTTGTAAAGTCAAAACAATACCCTCGATTATTAGTGCCACACCGATTGCCGCTTTCTTTTTCAGGTCAATTTGCCTGCGGTTTTTGAGTAGCAGCCACAGGCATAGAAGCAAATAAAATGCAACGCTTATGTAGCAGGCAAACACATAAATACCATACGAATAATTCCCCTTTTCCGTGATCGTATATTGAATCGGTAAAATCATTATAAGAAATTCTGCTATTATCAAATATATTTTTGCCGCAAGGTGAAAGCGTACAGGCTTTTTTGTTTCCTCCTCGACCAAAATGGAGATGTATCTGTAGAAAAGATAAACAACAACCACCATTGTTCCGATAAACAGCCTGTGCAGGATTTCGTTTAAAACGGGCGGTACGGTTTCCAAGTGATTTACCGTATAAACCGTTGCTGCATCAAATGCAAGATGCAGCGGCGTTATCGCCAATAACGCCGAAAAGGTTTTGTGCAGGGGCGTATTCCGTCTGTCTGCACTAAAATATATAAAGGCGACGAAAACCAAAACCAAAATCAATGCTATTTCCATTCTCATCATATGCGTTTACCTCCTTATCACAGTATGAACTATTTTTTAATCCACAACCGTTAAACACCGTATTTACTCATGAAATCACCGTGCCTCCGACTGATAGCACCTAAAAAACTGCCGAATATGTTTGTCCACCATCTCCATGACCTCCGACTCCCTCTCGGGTTCTCTGTCACAAAGGTTTATCCATGTGGAAATGGGTAGGCATAGCTGGGCTGCCATTATCTCGGGATCCTCCTCAGTCAAAACACCGTTTTGAATCATATGCTTCACGAGCCCTGTGAAATACCGCATTATATCTGAATAATTCTGCTTGGTCTGCAGCTTCGCCAACTCCGTATTCCGAAACTGTTCTATGACCAGCATTTTCCGAGCCTTGCTGATATAGGGTTCATGTAGAATATATCGAATCTGTCCCTGAATCATTTGAACAGCGGCATCGGGGGTCAAAGGGAGTTTGCCGACATCATTATTCCAATCCTCCCTTGCAAAAATAGAATGCTTCTCATACTGCTCCAGCACTTCCATCACCAACGCATCCAAAATTGCCTGCTTGTTTTCAAAATGGCTATATAGCGATGCTTTACGGATACCGACGGCACCCGCAATCTGGGAAACAGAGGTGGCTTCAAAGCCCTGTACGGAGAACAGGTCGAGTGCCACTTCAAGTATCTCCTGCTTTGTATTTCCTTTTTCCATAGAACACACTCCTTAACAGACTTGTAAATATCATACATTTATTATACCTACCGAACGGTCGGTTGTCAAGAGGTTTTTGTGATTTTCATTTATTTGCAGGTTATTCTCAGAGATAAAACCCCTTACTGTATTGTCATAGTACGATACAGATTGTTTCATACAGCACCATGTGTTTTCTGTCCCGCTGAAATAAATTCCAATCATATTCATTCCGCCTTTCTGCCATAATCTAATTTTATTATAAATGATGTAAGTAACAGTTGATAGGTTGCTTGTATAGAAAAATGTGTCAAAATTATAGATATAAAATAGTCACTATCGTGACTGTCGTTTCGCGGTGCTACACTTCAATAATTAGACTTTTGCTATTTGGAAATCGAGGATTTCCCTAATAGATATTAATAAAAAACAGCCAAACTTGCCCGTATAATAACAGGTAAATTTGGCTGTGTGATAAGCGTGGTTATAGTGTATGTGGTAACCGTGTGATGTTGCCGATTTGCTATTTATTTTTCACTTTGTTAACTGAAATTAATGATGTTTTTTTAATATTATGCATAGTAATTTATTCTCCTTATAAAATTTGTAATTGTTATATCTTTTATACCATCCAACTCAGCATTAAAATAATGCACCGGTGATGTACTCGAATTTTTGTTTTTATTTTTGATTATATTATCTTCTACAATGTTTCCTTATTCGTGATAGTTTGTCGTCTATATTATTAAGCAATAATAAAAAAGGCAAAGAAATATGATGTGTATAATCACACAACATATACCTATGCCGAAAATAAAAAGGTTCTATCATATCATTGTCCTCCGTATTTTATTGTCCGTTGTTATTCCATAATGAACTCCATT
>JAXJPK010000157.1:0-4666 GCA_036311705.1 Clostridia bacterium | reverse complement strand
TCAATCGGTTACAATAAGAACGCTTGATATAGGCGGGGATAAGCAGCTTGATTATCTTGATATGCCGAAGGAGGAAAATCCGTTCCTGGGCAACAGAGGTATCAGATTATGCTTAAGTAATGAAGATATTTTCAGAGAGCAGTTAAAGGCATTACTTATGGCAAGCGTTGACAGAAAACTGAAAATAATGCTCCCAATGGTAACAAGGCTTGAAGAGATCACCCGAACAAGAGAATTGATAGAAAATATCAAAGAAGAACTTGAGCTTGAGGGTGTGCCTGCGGCAACAAATGTGAAGCTTGGTATAATGATTGAAACACCCGCAAGTGCAATAATGTCAGAAGTTTTTGCAAGACATTGTGACTTCTTTAGTATCGGTACAAATGACCTTGTGCAGTACATTATGTCTGCGGACAGAGGTAATCCGACGGTTGAGAGTATATATAATCCGTATAACCCTGCAGTTATTAAAATGCTTGCAAAGGTTATTGATGATGGAGCAAGAGCAGGAATTGAAGTCAGTGTATGCGGAGATTTGGCGGCGAACACAGACTTTACAGAGCTTCTCTTGGGTATGGGACTAAAAAAGTTCAGTGTCCCGCTCCCTATGGTATCGAGAATTAAGAAAAAAATTGGAGATATTTCGTTAGTCTCCGCCCGTGAAAAAGTCATAAATGCACTCAGTGCAGAAAATGAAGATGAAGTTTTAAATATAGTGAAAAGGGGGTGAAAATATTGAATGTTTCTGATGTTTTAAAAAAGGAAAGAATAGAGCTTAGTCTAAAATCCGAAACAAAGGAAGAGGCACTAAAAGAGCTTACAGAGCTATTGCATAAGACTGGTGCATTAAATGACAAGGAAGGCTTTTTAGAGGATGTTCTAAACAGAGAGAGCATTTCAACGACAGGAATAGGAAACGGTATCGCTATTCCTCACGGAAAGTCAGCAAATGTTCTTGAAACGACGGTTGCAATCGGCAGAACCGCAATTCCGTTGGAATGGGAAAGCTTGGATGATAAGCCTGTTCACTTTATAGTCCTTTTAGCGGTAAATGAAGAGGACAAAACAGGTGTTCATGTAAAATTGCTTTCACAGATGGCAAGAAAGCTTGCTTCTGAAGACACTTGTAAGCGACTTCTAAAAGCAGCTACGGCAGAGGAAATTGCAGATATTTTCTCGGAGTAAAGAAAGAAAGGAGAACAAGTATGAAAATTGTAGGTATTGCAGCTTGCACATCAGGTATCGCACACACTTACATAGCGAAGGAAAAGTTGGTATCAGCGGCGAAAGAACTTGGTCACGAGGCGTTCATAGAAACGCAGGGAACGATTGGAACAGAGGATGAGCTTACGGCACAGCAGATAAAAGATGCAGATGTTGTTATCATTGCCGCCGACATCAAGGTAGGCGGAAGAGACCGATTCCAGGGGAAACGCATCGTGGAGGTTCCGACTCACATAGCAATCAAATCCCCCAAGGCGTTAATAAACAAAATTGAATCAGAACTAAACAAATAATAGTTATTGGAGGAAAGAAAAATGTTGAAGAAATTACAACTTAAAAAACATGCTTTAACAGGCATTTCATTTATGCTTCCATTGGTTGTAGCATCAGGTTTATTGATAGCAATAGGAAATATTTGTGGTGGGAACCCCGATGTAATCTCAGATTATAAAGCGGGTTATACAATATGGCAGGCTGCCGTAACACTCGGTGTTTATGGAATGGGCCTTCTACCAGGCGTTATGGGTGCTGCGATTGCATACTCAATAGCAGACAGACCCGGTATCGCACCCGGTTTGCTAATGGGTATGATTGCACAGAATATGGGTGCAGGCTTCCTTGGCGGTATGCTTGGCGGTTATCTTGCAGGTTACTGTGTAGAACTGCTTAAGAAGTACCTAAAGGTTCCAAAGTGGGCACAAGGACTTATGCCGATGATGATTATCCCTCTTATCTCTTCGGTTGTTGTTGGTCTTATCATGTTCTTTGTAGTAGGCGGCCCCATCGCTTGGGCATCAGAGTGGTTGAAAAACTTCCTAATGAGCATGCAGACAGGTTCAAAGGCTGTATTCGGTGCTGTTATGGGTGCAATGGCTGCATTTGACTTCGGCGGTCCGGTTAACAAGGTTGCATCATTGTTCGCAGACGGTTTGCTGATGGACGGTGTATATGGTCCGGAGGCTGTTAAGATTTGTGCTTCAATGATTCCGCCTTTCGGTGTTGCTCTATCATGGCTTATCCGCAGAAAGAAGTACACAAAGAGTGAAACAGACAACATCAAGATTGCATTCCCGATGGGTATCTGCATGATTACAGAAGGTGTTATTCCGATTGCCGCTGTTGACCCGATCAGAGTTATCGTATCATGTTCAGCAGGTGCTGCAGTTGGTGGCTCAATGATTATGATGTTTAATGTTGGCTCAATGGTTCCTTCAGGCGGTATGTTCATAGTTCCGGCAATGATTAATCCTTGGGGCTTTATGGCAGCTCTTACAGCAGGAACAATCGTTACAGCTCTATTGCTTGTAATTCTTAAGAAGGACGCAAAGGAAGAGGACGCTGTAGTTCTTGATGTAGAAGAAGAGGAAGTTGACCTTTCGGATATCAAGATTGGATAATCTCAATCTAAATAAACAAATAAACAAATAAACAATTAAGGAAGTTGTGTTCATATGTATGTATCAATGAAAAAAATGTTGGCGGATGCCAATGCAAATAATTATGCGGTAATGGCAATTAACTGCTTTAACATAGAAACTGCTCGTACAGTTATTAAAGCGGCAGAAATGGAAGACGCCCCGATTATCGTTAATATTTTTCAGGATCATCTGGTTACGCATTGCGACAGCGAATTGATTACGCCTGTTGTAAAAACCTTGGCGGAAAGAAGTCGTGTGAATGTAGCGTTGAACTATGATCATGGTCAGGATGTAGATTTACTGATTAAAGCTATTGATGATGGTTTTTCATCGGTAATGGTTGACGCTTCAAGATATGAAATGGATGAAAACATCAGGATTACAAAAGAAATTGCTGATTATGCACATAGTCATGGTGCAAGCGTTGAGGGTGAAATCGGTTGCCTTGGTGCAAGTGAGGGTGGAGCTTTCACGCAGGATGCAATGTACACTGACCCGGAGCAAGCAAAGATATTCTTTGAAAAGACAAATATAGACGCTCTTGCAATTTCAATCGGAACATCACACGGAAACTATCCCGAGGGTATGGTCCCCAAGTTTGATATAGACCGTTTGAAAGAAATTAAGCGGCTTACTCATGCACCGCTTGTTCTGCACGGCGGCTCAGGCTCCGGAGAGGAGAATATACTTCTTTCGGTTAAGAACGGTATTAATAAAATCAATGTCGGATGCGACTTTATGAACGCAAACCGAGATGCAATAAAGAAAATGCTTAATGAAAATCCCGAAATCAATTATTTTGACTTGATTCACGGAACAGAGAAGGAAAGTCTTGAACTTGTGAGATATTACATAGGACTATCAGGCTCAAAGGGCAAGAACAAAAATTTATAAATTTAAAATAATAGGAGAGATTTGAAATGTTAATGAACATGAAAGAGCTACTTGCAGTAGCAGACAAAAACGGATTTGCTGTACCGGCATTCAACATTGGCAGCGAGGCAATACTAAAGGGAGTTGTTGAAAGTGCTAACGAAAAGAATGCACCCGTCATCCTTGCAATTCACCCCACAGAGCTTGAGTTCTTGGGTGATAGCTTCATCAAGACTTGTATAGAAGAGGCAAACAAGTCAAAGGTTCCGATGGTTATCCACCTTGATCACGGCGGCACATTTGAGGAAGTTCTTCGTGCTATCCGCTGCGGATTTACATCAGTTATGATTGACGCTTCTCACTTGTCATATGAAGAGAACATAGCAATCACAAAGAAAGTTGTTGAGGTTGCAAAGGTTTCAAATGTATCAGTTGAGGCTGAGCTTGGAACAATAGGTACAACAGGTGAAAACTTCGAGGGCGGTGCAAATGATATTATCTACACAAATCCCGAGCAGGCAAAAGACTTCATCGAAAAGACAGGTATAGACTCATTGGCAGTTGCTATAGGTACTGCACACGGCATATATCCCAAGGATATGAAGCCGGAGCTAAAGCTTGACCTTCTAAAGACAATCCGTGACACAGTTGATATTCCGTTGGTGCTTCACGGTGGTTCAAGCAACCCTGATGACGAAATTGCACAGTCAGTTAAGATTGGAATTTCAAAGATTAATATTTCAAGCGACATCAAGTTCGCATTCTATAAAAAGTGCCGTGAAGTATTGGCAGAGAACCCGGGTTGGATAGAGCCAAACGCTATTTATCCTCCGTGTATCGAAGCTATGAAGGAAGTTGTTGAGTTCAAGATGAACTTGTTCAACGACATCGGCAAAGCTGAATTGTACAAATAATCATATAGTTTGAAAACCCCCTGTCGAGAATGAACCGTTCTGCGAGAAAAAGACCACAAGTCTGTTCCTCGTGGAGCGGTTCGCTCCTTTATGGAGGGTTTTATATATTCCAGAATATCTTTATATCTCCTTTTTCGTCAATTTCTATTTTTTCTATCATAATAGCACATACGCTACGCTTTTCTTCAAAGGTGGCATTATCCCATTTTTTAGTTAGATTGAATGTGGGGTGAGTAT